>JAFRLB010000076.1 GCA_017431405.1 Erysipelotrichaceae bacterium
ATGGAAGTAATGCAGGAAAAGATAAATAAGTTAAAGGCCAAGGGCATGAAGCATGTTGAAATAAAGGCCATGGTCGTCGGTATTCCAAATGTCGGTAAGAGCACCATGATCAACAGCATTTCCCGCAAGAAAATGGCCAAGACTGCTGACCACCCGGGTGTAACCAAGAGCTTACAGTGGATCAAGGTATCACCGGATGTCGCCTTATTAGATACACCGGGAGTCTTATGGCCAAAGTTTGAAGATCAGGAAGTGGCTTATAAGCTGGCCTTATGCGGTTCAATAAATGACAATGTACTGCCTTTAAATGATCTGGTCATCTATGCCATTGACTTCATTAATAAGAACAAGCCGGAAATGTTAAGCGAAAGATATCACATTGAACTGGATGAAGATCCACACGTAATGCTGGAAAGAATAGCCGTGGCCAGACATTTTTTGGACGGTAACGGCAACCCGGACATTACCAGAACGATTGCCATATTCTTAAATGAATTGCGTGATGGCATGTTGGGAACCATCAGTTGGGAGAAGCCTGATGAAAACGCCTAATACATATGAGAATGAAGCCTGGATGAATAACAGGTTACTTGTAGGAATAGATGAAGCTGGCAGAGGTCCTTTAGCCGGGCCAATGGTGGTAGCCGGGGTCGTATTTCCAATTGGCTATGACTCTGGTGAGATAAATGATTCCAAGCAGCTTACGGAAAAAAAGCGTGAGGCATTATATGACATCATCATTAAGGATGCCTTATTCTATGACATAGTAATTGTTGAACCGGAAGAAATAGACAGATTAAACATATTGGAAGCTGACCGTAAGGCCATGAGTGAAATTGCCCTAAAAGCACCCGTTGACTTAGTATTGACTGATGCAATGGATCTTTACATTGATAAAAATGTTGTTTCACTGATAAAAGGTGATACCATAAGCTGTTCAATTGCGGCTGCCAGTATCCTGGCAAAGGTTACCAGGGACAGGATCATGTATGAATATGACAAGATCTATCCGCAATATGGTTTTGCCAAGCATAAGGGTTATGGTACCAAGGCCCACTTACAGGCATTAGAGGAGTTTGGAGTAACTCCAATACACAGAAAATCATATCGTCCGGTATGTGAGGCGATGCAGGAAAAATTATTTTAGGTAAATGTAATCTTTCATGATAGTGATTATTATGAGAGATTATTTAATTAGGCTGGCCATAAAGCACGAAGGTAACTATTCCAAGATAAGAAAAGCCCTTATCAATAAGGAAGAAGTCGATGAAAACATTGAGTTGCAACAGGCCATAACAATATTTGATGAAGACTATCCTAATGGCTTGTTGAATCTGAAAAAGCCACCTTATGTACTATTTTATGATGGAAACAGGGAATTACTGAACAAGCGCATTGTGGCCGTTGTTGGAAGCAGAATCACAACTTCCTATGGGGAAATGTGTGCTGCTTCAATTGTACGTACGCTTAGTGGCTTTACAATCATTTCAGGAATGGCCAGGGGCATTGATTCTATTGCCCACAAGAATGCTGAAAGTACGATTGGAGTATTAGGTAATGGGCTGGATGTTGTTTATCCAAAGGATAATGCCAAACTTTATGAAAAAATGAAGAAGGATCAGTTATTAATCACGGAATATCCCAAAGGGGTGAAATCCTGCAAACATCATTTTCCTTTCCGTAACCGCATCATTGCGGCATTGTCAGAAGCGGTGATCGTACCGCAGGCTGAAATAAGAAGTGGCTCAATGATTACCGTAAGATATGCCCTGGAACTAGGCAAGGAAATATATACGGTTCCTTACCGTCTGACTGATGTGGAAGGGGCAGGATGCAATAAATTAATACAGTTAGGAGCCTATGTCATTCTTAATCAAATCTAAAACAGTAAAATGCTTTACAGAGCATTTTTTGTAGGCTATATTAAAATCACGTTGAAAAATACATTTGACAAAACTGTTCACATAGATTAAAAATTACTATCAGGAGAATTTATTATGAGTAAATTAGTAATTGTTGAATCCCCATCAAAGGCTAAGACCATTGAGAAGTACCTGGGAAAGGATTTTCAGGTGGTTTCTTCAAAGGGCCACATCAGAGATCTGGCAACAAGCGGCAAGGGTGGCTTAGGCGTTGATGTCGATAACAATTTTAAACCCACATACATAGACAGCCCGGATAAGAAGGATGTAATTGCTGATCTGGGTAAGAGAATAAAGAAGGCAGATGAAGTTTATCTGGCAACTGACCCGGATAGAGAAGGAGAGGCTATTGCCTGGCACTTAGCTGACCGTTTTAATCTGCCGTTGGACGCAAATAACAGAGTTGTCTTCCATGAAATAACCAAACCGGTAGTAACTGAAGCCATTCAGCATCCAGGCAAGGTTGACCTAAAGATGGTATCTTCACAGGAGACCAGAAGAATCTTAGACAGAATCATTGGCTTTAAACTGTCTAATCTGTTAAAGATAAAAATCAAGTCACGTTCAGCCGGCCGTGTACAGTCCGTTGCCTTAAAGCTGATTGTTGACAGAGAAGATGAAATAAAGGCCTTTGTACCGGAAGAATACTGGACTGTAACTGCTAAATTCAATGAAGATAACATTCCATTTGATGCTCATCTGACCAAGATGAATAACCGTAAGGTTGATGATCATGGCATCAAAACCGAAGCAGAAGCTGAAACAATCAAACAGAAGTGTCTTGAAGGTCCTTTTATCGTTAAGGAAATCAAGGAAAAAATTGAATCAGGCTATCCTAAGCCTCCTTTCACAACCAGTGCCCTGCAGCAGGAAGCTGCCAACAAGCTGTATTTCTCAAGTAAGAAGACCATGCAGATCGCTCAGAAACTGTATGAAGGCATTAACATTTCCAGCGGCTTGACCGGTTTGATTACCTACATGCGTACTGACAGTGTCAGAATGAGTGAAGTGTTCCTAAATCAGGGATATCATTACATCGTTGAAAACTATGGTAAGGAATATGCCGGATACTATAAGGCCAAGACTGGTAAGAATGCTCAGGATGCTCATGAAGCCATCAGACCTACCAGTATTGAGAATACACCTGAAAGTATTAAGCAGTATCTGACTAATGATGAATACAAACTGTACAGAATGATTTATATCAGAGCCCTGGCAGCCATGATGGCTCCTCAGAAATATCAGTCATTGAACATCAGTTTAAAGAGAGATATCTATGAATTTGCCGCAACAGGCAAGACTCAGGTCTTTGACGGTTATTTAAAGGTATATGGTGAATTTGAAAGCAGTAATGATAAGTATCTGCCTGAATTAAAGGCCCAGCAGGAATTAACTGCCAGGGAAATCGAAACCAAGCAGCATTTTACCGAACCGCCTTTAAGATACACTGAAGCCAGACTTATCAAGACAATGGAAGAAAACGGCATTGGCAGACCATCTACCTACGCTTCCATCATTGATACGATCCAACAGCGTGAATACGTTACCCTGGAAAAGAGTTCAGAAGGAAGCAGAGTAAGAGTATTTGTACCTACTGAACAGGGTGTATTAACCACCAGAAAGCTTGATGAGTTCTTCTCATCGATCATTAATACAAAATATACCGCCGCCATGGAAAGCGAACTTGATGAGATCGCTGAGGGTAAGGTAGACCATATCAAGGCCTTAAGAAAGTTCTATGATGACTTCATGCCTTTAATGGATAACGCTTATCAGAACATGGAAAAGCTGGCACCTGAGCATACCGGTCAGATCTGTCCGGAATGCGGCGGCGAATTAGTAATAAGAAAGGGAAAATACGGCAAGTTCATTTCCTGCTCTAATTTCCCAACCTGTAAGTATACAGCCAACATGCCAAAGGAAGCTCCGGAGGAAGTTGGAGAACTGTGTCCTGAATGTGGGGCACCATTAGTAAAGCGTAAGAACAGATACGGCCAGAGTTTCATTGGCTGTTCAAGGTATCCGGATTGCACATACATCAAGAGTGATGGCAGTGCTCCAAAACGTTTTTACCGCGGAAAGAGAAGTTATGCAAAAAAGAGTTAAGGTAATAGGAGCGGGACTTGCCGGCTGTGAAGCTACCTGGCAATTAGTCAGAAAGGGCATCCCGGTAACTCTGTATGAAATGCGACCAGCAAAATCAACCGGTGCACACCACACCGGTGATTTCAGCGAGCTGGTATGTTCCAACAGTCTCAGAAGCAACATGCTGACAAATGCGGTAGGGCTTCTGAAGGAAGAAATGAGAACTCTTGATTCAATCATCATGAAGTTCGCCGACAAGCATGCCTTGCCAGCCGGCAGTGCCTTGGCCGTTGACAGGGAACCATTTGCTAAGGAGATTACGGAATTCATCAAGAATCATCCATTAGTTGAAGTAATAAATGAAGAAATAACGGAAATACCTGACGGTGATGTCATCATTGCCAGTGGCCCGCTTACCAGTGAGCCATTAGCTGAGGATATTAAAAAGAAACTTGATCAGGATTCACTGTATTTCTTTGATGCGGCTGCTCCAATTGTAACCAAGGAATCCATCAACATGGACATCGCCTATTACAAGAGCAGATATGATAAGGGTGACGCAGATTATCTGAACTGTCCTATGACCAAGGAACAGTTTGATAAGTTCTACGATGCCTTGATCAATGCTGAGACTGCTGAGGTTCATGGCGTTGATAAGGAAGTTTACTTTGAAGGCTGCATGCCTATTGAAGTAATGGCCAAAAGAGGACCGCAGACTCTTACCTTTGGACCTTTAAAGCCTGTAGGCTTGGGCTTGAATGGGGCCAAGCCATATGCGGTTGTGCAGTTAAGACAGGACAATGCCGTAGGCAGTTTATATAACATCGTAGGTTTCCAGACTCATTTGAAGTGGGGAGCTCAGAAGGAAGTCTTCAGACTGATTCCGGGTTTGGAAAACTGTGAAATAGTAAGATATGGGGTAATGCACCGCAATACCTTCATCAAGTCACCAATCGTTTTATTACCAACGTATCAGACAAAGATGAGAAACAATCTTTTCTTTGCCGGTCAGATGACGGGTGTCGAAGGCTATTGTGAATCAGCAGCCAGCGGTTTACTGGCAGGCCATAACATGGCCTTGTTAATGCTTGGAGAAAAGCCGGTAGTATTACCTGATACGACAATGATGGGGGCCATGGCTCATTACATTACCCATGCAGCACCTGATAATTTCCAGCCGATGAATGCCAATTTCGGCATCTTTAACCTGGAACATTACGTTGCCAAATCTGAAAGAAAGGAAGCCTACAGCAAGCAGGCACTTCCTATCATTCAGAAGTATGGTGAGGACTGGTAAGATGGACAAATATCTGGAAGATTTTCTGGTATACATTTCATCCGTTAACAGTGGCAGTGAGAATACCATGGACAACTATCAGCGCGACATTCGCAAGTTCATGGTTTTTCTGGCTTCTGAAGGAGTAAGTGACTTAAGACAGGCTGACCGTTACGTTGTAATGGGCTATGTTAATAAATTAAGAACACAGACAATTAACGGCAAGCAGTTAAGCAGCCGCAGTGTGGCCAGAAACATTTCCTCATTGCGCAGTTTTTACCGTTATCTTTCAGAAATGAATATTGTAGAGACAAATCCATTTGTTTCCATAAAGATATCAACACCTAAAAACAAGCTTCCGGATTATCTGTTTGAAGATGAAATAGATACCTTAATGAGCTGTTTCGATTTGAATGATGATTTTGGTTACCGTAACAGAACCTTATTTGAGACGATGTACGGTTGTGGACTTCGTGTTTCCGAAGCCGTTAATCTGAAGATCTCAGACATTGATTTCGGTAATCAGGTATTAAGGATCATAGGTAAGGGTTCAAAAGCCAGAATCGTACCTTTCTATCAGATCATTAATGACCTGCTGAAGCATTATCTTAAGGAAATAAGACCTAAGTATGTTATAGAAGAACATGAATATGTCTTTGTTAACCGTAACGGCAGGAAACTGACAACCAGAGGTGTTGAATACCTTCTTGACAGGGTAGTCGTTGAGAATGGACTTACGTTTAAGATTCATCCACATACATTAAGACATTCTTTTGCCACGCATCTTCTTGACGCCGGGGTAGATCTGAGAATAGTACAGGAATTGCTGGGACACTCCAATCTGTCTACAACCCAGATTTATACTCACATTACAACGGAACATCTCAAGGAAGTATACGACAAAGCATTTAATACTGATTAAGCCGGGCCTTAAAGCCTGGCTTTCGTGTTATAATTGAATCAGTAGAAAGGAAAATAATATGAAACGGAATATCTGTGTATTATTGGTGATGCTGATGTTATCATTCATGTTTGGTTGTAATAAGAGTTATCATGTTACGATAGTTGGTGCTGAAGATATCATAACCGATCTGAAGGAAAGCTACCGCAAGGGTGAGAAAGTAAGACTGACTGTTATGAATGAAGTTGATTCAGTCATCGCAGCATACATCGGTTCTGAAGAACTTGAACATAAGGAAACGGAAACCGGACAGCAGTATTTCACTTTCATAATGCCTGACCATGATGTTGAGGTTGCCATCGAATCAAGACAAAAGGAAAAACCTTATGGCTTTTCAGACTGCCTGCTTATATACAGCTATACCAGCGGTGCAATCGACTCAGCTAAGGAATATCCTTATGGCTATAATCAGATGGATGTAATGTATCAGCCTGATACCAACAGATATGTGTTAGTTGCCAGATATGCCTGTGGCACGGACAAGGAGTTTATGGAGTGGTTCAATACCCCAAGTGCTCTGAACGAAAGGATTGAGGAAATCATAACCCGTTATGACATGACTGATTGGGATAATGTTCAGGATACGGTAAGCCTTGATGGTGTCATGCTGACTTTTTACTTTGAAAGAGATGGCGTGCCGTACTATCTTACTACTGAAAAGATGCCGCTTAACGGCAGGGAAGCATTTGATGAGATTTCAATGGCTATGAACGACTATCTTCTGGATTATTAAAAAGCATAAAATACATAAAAAGGGCCTTTTCAGGCTTCTTTTTTTATGGTATATTCTATAAGGCACTTTGTGCTTTACACACACCATGGATTCAGCATTCCGTGCATTGATTATCCTTGATCGATGTTAATGCTGTTGGAAATGGTGGAGGAACAACGGAAAGAGAGGAAATTAAAAAATGACAGTTGTTACAATGCGTAAACTGCTGGAAGCTGGCGTTCATTACGGTCATCAGACAAGAAGATGGGACCCAAGAATGAAGTCAAACATCTATGCAGCAAAGAATGGAGTTCATATCATCAATCTGGAAAAGACAGTTGACGCTATCGATGCAGCATATGATGCTATGAAGGCTATCGCCGAAAAGGGCGGAAGAGTTCTGTTTGTTGGAACAAAGAAGCAGGCTCAGGCAATCGTTATGGAAGAAGCTTTACGTTCAGGTTCATTCCATGTTACACAGCGTTGGTTAGGCGGTACATTAACTAACTACCGTACAATCCAGAAGCGTATCAGAAGATTACTTGAAATCGAACAGATGGAAGAAAACGATACCTTAAGCAACTACACCAAGAAGGAAGTAGCTCAGATTTCTAAGGAAAAGGCTAAGTTAGACAACTTCTTAGGCGGTATTAAGGAAATGAAGAAGTTACCAGATGCAGTATTCGTAGTAGATCCAAAGGAAGACTACAACGCTGTATTGGAAGCCAGAAAGTTACACATCCCAGTATTCGGTATCTGTGATACAAACTGTGATCCAGCATTAGTTGACTACGCTATTCCAGGTAACGATGATGCAGTAAAGGCTATCAAGTTATTAGTTAGCGTTATGGCAGATGCAATCGTTGAAGCTAAGGGCGGTATCTTAGAAGTTGCTTACACAGCTGATGAACAGCCAGAAGTTTCTATGGAAGATGTAATCATCAATGTTCATGAAGTAGCTGCTGAAAACGAAAGAAGAAGAAGAGCACGTTTCGAAGAAAAGAGAGCTCAGCAGAATGCACGCAATCAACAGCGTCGTCCACGTAGATTTGAAAACAAGGAAACAGCTGAAGTACCTGCAGCTGCAGAAGCAGTTCAGGTTGCTGAACCAGTTGTAGAAGCAGCTGAAGCTGCAGCGGAGGGAACAAATGAGTAATTTAATTCAGTTAGTTCAGGAATTGAGAAGCAGAACCGGTGCCGGTATGATGGACTGCAAAAAGGCATTAACAGAATGCAATGAAGACATCGAAAAGGCTATCGACTGGTTAAGACAGAAGGGTATTGCCAAGGCTGGAAGCAAGAGCGGCAGAATCGCTGCTGAAGGCGTTTCAACAGTTATTGTTGAAGGAAACAAGGCAGTAATCGCTGAAATCAACTCTGAAACAGACTTCACAGCTAAGAACGAACGTTTCTTACATGCAGTAGAAGTCATCGCTACAGGTTTATTACACAGTGACGCTAAGACTATTGAAGAAGCTCAGTCAGTTGCTACAGCTGAAGGTCCTGTCTCAGAAGTATTAGCAGCCATCTCATTTGCAACAGGCGAAAAGATGACTTTAAGAAGATTCGAACTCGTTGAAAAGACAGATGCACAGACATTCGGTCCATACATCCACATGGGTGGTAAGATCGCTGCATTAGCCTTGATCGAAGGCGGTAACGCAGACGTAGCTAAGGATGTAGCTATGCAGGTTGCCAGCATGAATCCAACATATGTTGACAGAGACCATATGCCACAGGCAGAAATTGAACATGAAAGAAGCATTCAGCTGGAATTAGCTAAGAATGATCCAAAGAATGCCGGCAAGCCAGATTCAATCATCGAAAAGATGGTAGAAGGCCGTGTTTCAAAGGCATTACAGGAAGTTTGCTTAGTTGACCAGATTTACTTCCGTGATGGTCAGACAAAGGTTGCTGCTTTCTTAAAGAGCAATAACGCTACAGTTGTTAAGTTCGTACGTTACGCTACAGGCGAAGGTATCGAAAAGAGAGTTGACAACTGGGCAGAAGAAGTTGCTGCTGCAGTAGCAGATCTATAGGATTTAAAAACCAGAGTTAAACTCTGGTTTTTATTATGCTTTTTTGTTCTTTACTACAAATGTTAAAAATAATAGAATTTGTTTAGATAGGAAACTGGTAGATAATATGAAAAAGAAGAAAAAGAATAGATTGACCGCAAAGGCTAAGAAGGCCTTGAAGAAGAGACTTGGCAGAAAGCTGCTCAGCTTAGCTGGAAAGGCTGCACTTGCCGGTGGCATTTTCCTGTACGCAACAATAATGGGCCGCGAAGCCTTACAGGACAATTAATAAAAAAGCAGGTATTTCTACCTGCTATACTGCGATTGGAATGTTTCTGATCTGTTCGCCAGCCTGATAGTCTTCAACATGGAGATCATCAGTGGTGAAATCATAGAAGTTCTTGATCTCAGGATTTAACCATACCTTAGGAGCTGGATATTCTTCACGTTTGATCAGCTCTTTTATTATGTCAACGTGACGGTCATAAATATGAGCATCAGCGATTACGTGAATTAATTCGCCGGCGATCATGCCGCTTACCTGAGCAACCATCATTAACAAGATGGCATACTGACATACGTTCCAGTTATTGGCTGCTAAGATGTCCTGGGAACGCTGATTAAGAACAGCGTTTAAAACCTTATTACCATCCTTGTCCTTGGTGACGTTATAAGTCATGCTGTAGGCGCATGGTTCAAGATGGCCGCCATCAAGATACTGAGGAATGAACATGTTGGTAATGATTCTTCTGGAATATGGATTCTTCTTGATTTCGTTTAAGACGAAGTCCATCTGGTCCATGACATTACCGTTTCTTGAATCCTTCTGACCGATTACGTAACCGTAACAGGTTCCGATTGAACCTTCTGCATCAGCCCATTCATCCCAGATGTGTGGCTTTAAGTCATGAATGTTATTGCTCTTTCGCTGATAGATCCACAATACTTCATCCATGGCGCTCTTAAGAGCGGTCTTTCTTAAGGTAAGAGCAGGGAATTCCTCTCTTAAATCATATCTGTTAACTACCCCGAATTTCTTAATGGTATATGCTTTTTCGTTTGTGTCTGTCCAGATAGGTCTGACGTTACCGTCACTGGTATCGGTACCGTTTTCGATAATGTCCTGGCACATCTGCTTAAAAAGTTTGTCTGCCTTACTCATTGTGTTTCACCTCATTAAAAATACTTTAACATACATTGAATGTTTTTACAAAAGCATATATAATAATTCCCGGTAATCATATCCCTATAACGGACGTGAAGAACGGTCCACGGGAATGAAAGCGGAGGAAATAAACATGAGAAACGAAAGAACAAAAAAACTTGTTGGTACAGCCTTGCTGGCAGCCGTAATTGTCGTCTTACAGACAGTCGCCAGCGGAATTAAGATTGGGCAGTTTACACCAACTTTTTCTTTGATTCCAATTATCATCGGTGCCATTCTCTATGGCCCAATGGCAGGTGCATTCCTGGGTTTGGTATTTGGAGTCATAGTTGTAATCGCGGTATTATCTGGAGCAGAGGCATTCAGCACAATGATGTTAACTGCCAATCCGGTAATGACCATCTTCTTATGCCTGTTTAAGGGCGCCATGGCAGGCTTTGTTCCTGGTCTGGTATATCAGGCCTTAAAGGATAAGAACGAGCTTGTAGCTACAGCTGTAGCCAGCGTATTAGCTCCATTAATGAACACAGGTATCTTCTCAATTGGCTTATTGACAGTATTCAAGCCAATTGCTGATGAAGTTGGTGCTTCATTAGGCTTCAGCGGTGCTGCTCAGTTCATCTTAGTCGGCATCATCGGCTTGAATTTCTTAGTAGAACTTGGTATTAACGTCGTATTCGTACCGGTAGTTACCAGAATCATTAAGAGCATTAAGTTATAGGAGGCAACATGTTATTAACTGTAGATATGGGCAACACCCACATTGAAATCGGCTTGTTAGAAGGCGATGAAGTAATTTTATCCAGAAGAGTAAAGACAGATACGGAAAAGACGGAAACAGAATATGCCGTACTGATCCATACCATCTTTGAAATCAATAACATTGACATCAATGACATTGAGGGTGCGATCATATCATCAGTTGTACCGCCTCTGACCCGTTACATCAGAGAAGCCATCAAGTCAGTTACAGGCAAGACAGCTCTTGTCGTAGCTCCTGGCATTAAGACAGGCTTAAAGATGAAGGTCGAAGATCCAAAGATCATTGGTGCAGACTTGATTGTCGGTGCCGTAGCCGGCATTGAACAGATGGGAGCACCGTTATTGATCGTTGACATGGGCACTGCCACAACCATCATGGCAATTGACAAGGACAAGCAGTTCCTTGGCGGGGCAGTAATGCCTGGTGTCATGTTATCAATCAATGCCTTATCATCTGGTACTTCTCAATTGCCAAGCATCAGCATTGAAGCACCTAAGAAGGTCATTAATTCCGGAACCATTGAAGCCATGCAGTCAGGCATCGTTTATGGCCAGGCCTCATTAATTGACGGCATGCTGACAAAGATGAAGAGGGACTTAGGCTATGATACAAAGGTCATCGCAACCGGTGGCTTAGCCAAGTTAATTACCCCATATTGTGAAACGGAAATGACCCTGGACAACGAATTAATGCTCAAGGGATTGAAAATCATTTACGATAAGAATCAGAAAATGTAGCTACTCAGCTACATTTTCTTTTTCCATTACCGTAATGAGGGAAACTGTTTCAGCTAACAATACTGTTTCGCCATCACGCTTTACCAGTTTTCCCTTAACAGCTATCTTATCATCAAGCTTACACTTTTCCTTAATGATATCGCCAAGACCGCGCCATATGAGTACCTTTATTCTTTCAAAGTCATCCGGCTCAATAGCCTTTATTTCCATTAGCATCTGTAAGCCGCCTGGCATAAGATATGGCAACATCCCGATTTCTCCCAAGATATGTAAGTCGCTCATTTTCTACCTCCTAATAAACAATTAGCAGAAAAGGGGTATTCTCCTAAAAAAAGAAGTGCTTTCGCACTTCCAGTTTTTAATTGAATGTAAAGATGTATTGCTCAGGATACATTTCTTCAGCCATGGCTGTAATTATTACCTTATCTGTCTGCCATTCTATGGCGAAGTTTTCTTCCATGGCAATCTTGCCGTCATTTTTCAGAATGATGTCCTGCTTATTGATCGCCTTGTTGTTTTCACTTAAAACTGCCTGACAGTTGGTACTTCCATATGGAAATTCAGTGTCACCAATCATGTAGATACTTACGGTATGAATGTTATCATCAGAAACTGACTTTATTATCAGAGTTCTTTTCTTAAACAGACTTCCAGATAGGACAATTAATAAGATGACAATCAAACCAATGAGAAGCCATGTGATCTTTTTGTTCTTAAAACTGCTCACTGATCTTCAAACCTCATTCCCTGCCACCAGTCATTGGCTGCCATTATCTTGTCAATGTCATTAATGACACTGACTTTCTTCTTAGTCCACTCAGGGGCCAGTAACTGATCAGCCAGGCCGTCACCGGTAATTCTTTCAATTGCCATGTCCGGCCTTAAGTATAAAAGCTGTTCGGCAACGATTTCCGTATATTCCTTCTTGCTTAAAAGAGGGAATGGTTTCTTTTCGTATAAGTCACCTAAAGTGGTTCCTTTTAACACATGCAGCATGTGGATCTTTACAGCCTCTACAGGCAGTTTTCCAATTACCTTAGCTGTTTTCAGCATCATTTCCTTACTTTCTTTAGGCAGCCCGTTAATCAGGTGTACGCTTATTTTAATCCTGGTATCAGCCAGTTTGTTTACGCATTCTAAGAAATTGGCGTAATCGTGTCCGCGGTTAATTAGTTTAAGAGTTTCATCATGGATGCTCTGCAACCCTAATTCCAGCCATACTTCCTTCTTGTTGGCGACATCTTTCAAATATTCAATGGTTTCATCCGAAAGACAGTCACTTCTGGTGGCGATGACAATGCCGTATACTTCATCATTTTCAATGAAAGGTGCATATATTTCCTTTAGTCTTTCCAAAGGTGCATAGGTGTTGGTATAGGACTGGAAATAAGCCATTGGTAAGCCGTTTGGCCACTTCTTAGTGAATATTTCCTTACGCTCTAAATATTGCTTATACAGGTCTTTTCCTGAGATGTCAGGAAAGCTGTTGGACCCACCGCCACAGAAAATACAGCCGCCATAACCTTTGGTGCCGTCCCTGTTAGGGCAGGTGAAACCGGCCTCCAAGGGAACCTTGTACATGCGTGTTCCATAGTGACTTTTGGTGTAATAGTTAAAGGTCTGATAACGCTTGTTATCTTCTGAATACGGGTATGGGTTTTTCATGTTTCCATTATATCATTAATGAAAACAGAAAAATGCTTTTCTTATGACAGATAGATGCGGTCGCTTTTGAATACCTTGAGATACTTGGTGATCTTGTCATTGCTTAAGGAGATGGTGTTTCCTTCTTCATCGGCATCCACCAGCAAGATGTTTCCAAAGAGAATGTCTACCAATTGTCCCTTATAAAAAAGAAAACGGTTAGGGGCAGAACCGTTGTATTTGCCTTCCTCGTTAATTACAACGTCAACATCATCAAAGATATAGGGCATCTCAAAAATGCCTTCTACAAGGCGCTGTAATTCCTTGTAGCCTTCCTTAAACTCAATTACTTCCGGATCCTGGCGTGGCTTAACTAAAATTCCTCTGATCATTATTTATTCCTCCTGATTATCTATATTGTTAAAACAGGGGAATTCCGAAAATAAAACCGGCAGTGCCGGTTAATTGAATAAATTGAATGGGTAGATGTCTTCAGCTTCTGTTTTAAAAGTCAGAAGTTCATTGGAAACAGGATCCTTGAAACTTAAGCTGCAGGAGAAAAGGGCAATGTCACAGTTTACCTTACTGCCATATTTGCCATCACCAAGTAACGGCATCTTTCTGGAAGCAAACTGAACTCTGATCTGATGAGTTCTGCCGGTAAAAAGTTCAACATCTACCAGACATAAGTCATCTTTTCTGCCAACTACCTTGTATCTTAGTTTGGCATCTTTGACACCCTTGCGTTCTCTTTTGACCACATAGGACTTATTCCTGTTTTTATCATGATATAACAGGTCATTAAACTCGTCTTCATCAGGTAAGTCCCTGTTTTCGACAACGGCAAGATAATGCTTATTGGTAATGTTGCCGCTTAAAAGGGCAGCTGTTTTCTTATTGCGGGCAAAAACCATTAAGCCGGAAACAGCCTTATCCAGTCTGTGTACACAATAGATCTCACTGCTTAGTTGTTTTGCTAATTCCTTGCCAATGCCATCATCCTGACTTGATAAGCCAACAGGTTTGAGGCAAACAACATAATCATCATTCAGGGAAATAATTTTAATCATAAATAGATTATATTATGTTGAAGCAACAAAATGTAGCGTGATTATTTAAAAAAGCTTTTCTATAATCAAAGTATAAGGAGAGGGTAATAATGACAACTGGAGAACTGATCAGGGAAAAACGTATCGCCAATAACTATACTCAGGATGATCTGGCTGAAATACTGAAGGTAACCCGTCAGACCATATCAAGCTATGAAACAGACCGTACTGAGCCTGACTTGAATACCATCAGAACCCTGGCCGAATTGTTCAACTGTTCTACGGACAGTCTTTTAAACGGCGCTGAAACATCTTCAGAAAGGAAAATCAACTTTGTTAAGCTGATTTTGCCTTTGTTTATAATAGTGGGCATAATCTGGCTATGTGCCGGTGGCATGCATAAGATCTACTTAAGGGTTGGTGATCTCTACAGTACCATAACCATTCCATTCTTCTTTGTGCTATTCATATTACCAGTCATTACCTTCCTGACTTTCAGAGCAGTTTTCAGAATCCTGGAAGTAAGAAAGGAGAATAAGGTTTTGTTCTGGATAACCATTGCCTTATTTGCCATTGTTCTGGTCTTGAATGCCATCATAATGTATAACTGGCAGTATAGTGAATATGCCTTAACAGGTTTCATGTCCTGGTTCTGGAATCTGGAATATCCAAACTGCACCGTTGTTACGGCATTTGTGGCCTTATTAGGCAGCATCAACGGCATCACTTCCAAAAGCTAAAAACAGTTTTAGTATTTAAACCGGCCTGATTTTGTTATAATTAGTTAAAGAGGTGAGACGGTTATGCGTATTAGATTCTTTAACATGTATCTGACACTTGATAAGATCATTCTACTGTTCTTATCATTAGTATTAATATTCATGCTTTTCGGCTTTGTGGCCAATCTTCTGAGAAAGGGGATCAAGAACAAGAAAGTAGAAAACACGGCCATTACCATATTACAGTTGGCATTCATGGTCGTAGCCCTGGTATTAATGCTTAAATATATCTTTAAATAGAATTCCCACCGGAATTCTGTTTTTTTCCATAATTCTTAAGGGGACATTCAATTGATGTTCATTAAATGTTCATAATTCAGGGTTATATTAATACCATCAAACAGATACCGATCTGTTGAAGGAGGATAACACAGATGAAAAAAATTAAAAATTCATATATAGCATTATTACTTGCAGCATCATTACTGGTAACAGCAGCCGGCTGTAACAAACAAGAGGAACCTGTTGAAAACAACAATACGGAAACTCAGACAGAAGTTGTTGAAGAGCAGAATCAGAATGAAGCAACCAATGTTTCAACAAATACCGAAGAGGAAGAGGTTGAAGTAAACCTCACAGTTTATGATAACAGTGCTCTTGAAGTAGCAGACATCTTCACCAAGCGTGATCTGAAACAGACAGTTGATACAAGCGATGCCAAGCAGTACACAGTAAGCGATGGTCAGACAATTACAATTACCGAAGAAGGTATCTATGTAATTTCCGGTACAGCCAAGAATGCTCAGATCGTTGTTAACACTGATGACAGTGCCAAGGTACAGCTGGTATTGAACAGTCTGAACGTAACAAATGACAGTACACCAGTCATTTACGTAATCTCTGCCGACAAGGTATTCGTAACATCTACAGGTGATAACTACCTGGCAGTTACTTCAACCTTTACAGCTGATGGCGAAACAAATACTGATGGCGTAATCTTCTCGAAGGATGACCTGGTATTAAACGGTACTGGCACCATGACAATCAAGTCTACAGACAATGGCGTTGTTTCAAAGGATGATCTGAAGGTTACCGGCGGTACATACGTAATTAACGCAGGCGGTCATGGCTTACAGGCAAATGATTCAATTGCAGTCTATGACGGTGACTTTACAATCAACGCTTCTACTGACGGTATCCATTGTGCCAATTCTGATGACTACACAAAGGGTTATGTTTACATCTATGACGGTAACTTCAAGTTAAATGTCGGCAGTGATGGCATCGAAGCACAGACAATTTTACAGATCGATAATGGAACATTAGACATCGATGCTGAAGAAGGTCTTGAAGCAACATACGTCCAGATCAACGGTGGCGACATCACAATCAGTGCAAGTGATGACGGCATCAATGGCTCTAACAAGTCAAGCGCATATAATACAGCTGTTGAAATCAATGGCGGCGACATCGATATCACAATGGCTCAGGGTGATACAGACGCACTAGACTCAAATGGTAATCTGACTATCACTGGAGGTTATATCAACATTTCAGCTCAGTTCGCATTCGATTTCGATGGAACTGTAACATTTACCGGAGGAACAGTAATTGTTAACGGTTCTCAGGTAACAACCATTTCTAATTCAATGATGGGTCCTGGCGGCTTTGGTGGCGGCCAGCAGCCTGGCGGTAATGGAGGTTTCGGCGGCGGCCCGAGAAGATAATAAGAATCAGTCCCTGTGGGGACTTTTTCTTTTGGTGTATAATGGTAATAAGCGAGGGATAACATAATGAGCATTTCGATAGATAGAGTTAAGGAAGCCTTAATGAATGTAAGTCAGAATAATGAAGTTGTTTATCTGCCGGAAATAGACAGATTTGTTTACAGTGAAGACGAGGACTTTGATCTTGATGAATATGAAGACATGATTATTTCATTACCGTCACATTATGAAATCAATAATTACCGCATGATGCAGGATTTCATTGAGGAAAAGACAAGTGGCGAAGCTCATGACTGGCTGGCTAACGCAATCATAGGCAGGGGAGCATTCCACCGCTTCAAGGTGACCTGCGAACGCTTTGATCTGTTAAATGAATGGTATAAGTATGAGGAATCACGCTATGAAGACATGGCAGTATTATGGTGTGAAGATAATGGTTTGGAATATCACTATGAACATACTCAGGTCATTGAAGAGGATGATGAAGAGGAAGAACCTGTCAGACAGACCGTCATAGAAAAGAAGAACAACGTCAGAATCGTAAATGTTGATGAAAAGAATGCCTATGTCATTACCTACATGGTCGTAAACTTCCGCAAGGAACTGGCAGTTCTGAAGAACCGTAAGAGCACAGTAGATATTACTGAAGCAAACGAAGAAATAGAATACTATCTGAAGAAACAGTATCCAATCTTTGCGGCCAGCATCAGCGGCAACTATGTCGGTTATGCCGTATGCAAAGTAGAAGATGATGTGGTATGGCTTGAATCAATATATGTAAAGAAGGAATTCAGAAACAAGGGAATTGCCACTAAGTTATTGGAAAAGTGTGAAGAGATCGGTAAGGAACATGACAATGATACTCTTTACATCAACATTCACCCTAATAATGAGGCAGTCATCAACTTCCTAAATAAGAATGGATACAATGTGCTAAATCTTATTGAAGTAAGAAAGAACTATGAAGGCGAAAAAACTGAAAGTGAATACAGTATTGGCCAACATTCATATAAATATTAAAAACTCTGTAACCAATCAACTTTCTTTCCGGTGTATATGGTTGAAAGGAAGGAAATGAAGATGAAAAAGATATTCATACTTTTAGCTATAGGAGCAGTATTACTTATGGGATGCACAAATAAGGAAAATAAACACGAAGAAGAATTAATTGGCGGTAACACGCAGATCGCAAATCCGTTTGTCGGTTATGAAACACTGGAAGACGCCTGTAAGGAAGCAGGATTTGATTTGGTTTTACCTGAAAAAGTCGAAGGTTACGATGGCTACAGTGTTCAGTTAATGAACGGCAAGATGATTCAGGTCATCTATGGCGGAAATGAACTGTACATCCGCAAGATGGCAGGGGACACAGACATTTCCGGTGACTATAACAGCTATAAGGTCAATGAAGTAAGTGACATTTTAGGCAAGGAAGTTACCTTCAGAGGTGACGGTGAAAAGGTCTATAATGTTACCTGGTTAGAAGAAGGTTATACTTACGCAATTTACAACAGTGAAGGAATGAGTCCAGAAATGGCATTCTGGCTGGCAGAAGAAATAAAGTAATCTGAACAACATGGAAGATTTCGAAATAGTAGAGTTATATTGGGATCGCAATGAAGATGCGATTTACTACACAGATCAGAAATATAACCGATATTGTAACAGCATTGCCTACAATATACTCTTTAATGCGGAAGATTCCAGAGAATGTGTAAATGACACCTGGCTTAAAGCCTGGGACAGCATGCCTCCTAACCGCCCGGAAAATCTGGCGACCTACTTAGGAAAGATAACCAGAAACCTGGCGCTTAACTTATACGAGAAATTAACGGCTATGAAGCGAGGAGGAAAGCAGCTTGATGTACCTTTAGAGGAACTCTCAGAGGTAATCGGCGAGGAGTCAAATGTCAGTAAATACATCGATCAGAAGGTTTTAAGCGACTGTATTAACCGTTTTCTTAAGACATTGGATAAGGATACAAGAAAGGCCTTTGTCAGAAGATACTGGTATCTGGACAGCGTAAAGGATGTGGCCAGAATGTTTAGCTTAAAGGAGAATAACGTAAAGGTCATGTTATTCAGAACAAGAGAAAAACTAAGAGAATTTCTGATAAGGGAGGGCTATGAACTATGAAGAAAAGTGAACAGCTTTTAAAGGCAATGACAGACATAGATGATTCCTTTATCCAAGAAGCTACAGTTGAGACTTTCAAGACAAAGAAGAACTATAGTTTTGCCAGCCTGTTAAAGTGGAGCCCGGCACTTGCTGTTGTCTTAGTGGCCGTATTAATTACAGGCGGCATTAATAAGAATAACAATCTTACCATTGTAAACCCGCAGGTTAACTATGAAATGCTATCAGAAGCAGAGAATGCGGCAGGCTTCCCATTAGGAATACCGGAAGAATACAATGGTACAAAATACAGCGACATTGTCGTAATCGATGAAAAGGTTATCAGAGTAACTTATAAGGATGGTGATAAGCCTGTTCTTATCGTTACCAAGGGTTTGGGAAGTGATGATGTAAGCGGTGATTATAACAGTTATCCTGAAATCAACCAGCGTGAATACAAGGGCTTTGAAATAACCACCAAAGGTAAGGATGACAAGATCTATCTTGCCACCTGGATTACTGACCGCTATTCCTTTGCCTTAAGCATTCCTGATGGTCTGGACTATCTGGAACTAAAGAGCTTATTTGATGAAATACATTAGCCGTTTCCAATAGGATACGGCTTTTGTTTTGATTGACTTTGAATCTTTATAATTGTAAGATATTTTTAGCGTTGAAAGGACTAGTAAGTGAAGCAGTTCTTCATAGAAAGTCAGTGGCTGATGGAAACTGACAGACTGTTAACCGAACTCACCCTGGAGCTAAGCGTCACGGCCGCGTTAAGGCTGATTTGAGGGCATGTATTACATGAACTAAGGTGGTACCGCGCTGAAAGGCGTCCTTAGAGTAGCGCCTTTTATTTTTGGCGCAGAAAGGACATATTTGTATGAGCTATAATCATGAAGTTAATGAAAAGAAATGGCAGAAGTACTGGGACGAACACAAGACCTTCAGAACTGATGCCTGGGATTTCTCCAAGCCAAAGTTTTATGCCTTGGACATGTTTCCTTATCCATCAGGAGCAGGTCTGCATGTAGGGCATCCTGAAGGCTATACAGCTACTGACGTAGTAAGCCGTAAGAAGAGAATGGAAGGCTACAATGTCTTACATCCAATGGGCTTTGACTCATTTGGCTTACCGGCTGAACAGTATGCGATCAATACCGGTAACCATCCTGACAAGTTTACCAAAGATAACATCGCATTCTTTACTTCTCAGTTAAAGAACATTGGTTTCTCATATGACTGGGACAGGGAAATATCAACATGTGATCCTTCATTCTATAAGTGGACCCAATACATCTTCAAACTGTTGTTTGATGACGGCTTGGCCAAGTGCGTTGACATGCCGGTTAACTGGTGTGAAGAATTAGGTACCGTACTGGCTAACGATGAGATCATTGATGGCAAGAGTGAAAGAGGCGGCTACCCGGTTGTCAGAAAGAACATGAAGCAGTGGGTAATCGACATCGTTAAATACGCTGACAGATTATTAGAAGGTCTTGAAGAGATCGACTGGCCGGAAAGCACCAAGGAAATGCAGCGTAACTGGATCGGACGTTCATATGGCGCTCATGTCAACTTCAAGGTTGACGGCCATGATGACAGCTTCACCGTATTCACGACCCGTTGTGATACCTTATTTGGCGCCACATACTGCGTACTTGCTCCAGAACACAGATTGGTTGAAAAAATCACTACACCTGAACAGAAGCAGGCTGTAGAAGAATATGTAAAGATCTGCTCTACCAAGAGTGATCTTGAACGTACTGAATTAAACAAGGAAAAGACCGGTGTATTTACCGGTGCATATGCCATTAACCCGGTTAACGGCAAGAAGATTCCTATCTGGATCTCAGACTATGTCCTGGCTACTTACGGTACAGGTGCCATCATGGCAGTTCCTGCTCATGACACCCGTGACTATGAATTTGCCAAGAAGTTCGGCCTGGAAATCATTCAGGTATTAGAGGGTGGCGACATCAGCAAGGAAGCCTGGACAGAAGACGGCATTCACATCAACAGCGGCTTTATTGACGGCATGAACAAGGAAGATGCCATCAATACCATGATCGCTTGGTTAACCGAAAGAGGAATCGGCGAAAAGAAGGTCAACTACCGTATCCGTGAATGGATCTTTGCCAGACAGAGATACTGGGGTGAACCAATTCCAGTCGTACACATGGAAGACGGCAACATGATCTCATTACCATTAGATCAGTTACCACTTGTATTACCGGTTCTTGATGACTATAAACCATCAAAGTCAGGTGCTTCACCTTTAGAAAAGGCAACTGACTGGGTAAACGTTGAAATCGATGGCAAGAAGGGCAAGAGAGAAACAAGCACAATGCCGGGTAGTGCCGGCAGCAGCTGGTATTTCCTAAGATACATTGATCCGCATAATGATAATGCGATCGCTGACAGACAGTTAATGGAACACTGGTTACCGGTTGACTTATATGTCGGTGGACCGGAACACGCCGTAGGACATCTGTTATACAGCCGTATGTGGAATAACTACTTATATGACAAGGGCATCGTTCCGGTTAAGGAACCATTCAAGAAACTGGTACATCAGGGTATGATCTTAGGTGCCAACGGCATTAAGATGGGCAAGCGTTTCCCGGAATATATCGTTGACCCTAACGACATCGTAAGTGCCTATGGCGCCGATACATTACGTCTGTATGAAATGTTCATGGGACCGTTAGAAGCCAGCAAGCCTTGGAGTGAACAGGGTGTAGAAGGGGCCAGAAGATGGATCGAACGTGTATGGCGTATTGCCATGGAAATGCCTGAAAAGATCACTGATGAAAAGACTCCTGAACTGGATTACGTTTATAACTTCACCGTAAAGAAGGTAACCGAAGACATCGATACTCTGAACTTCAATACGGCAATAAGCCAGATGATGATCTTCATCAATGAATGTTACAGAGTTGACAAGGTAAACAAGGATATGATGATCAACTTCATCAAGCTGTTAAGCCCAATCGCTCCACATGTCTGTGAAGAGATCTATCAGCACTATACAGGTGCAGAAACCATTGCCTATGAGTCCTGGCCGACTTACGATGAAAGCAAGCTTGTCTTGGATAACGTTACCATCGTTGCTCAGGTCAACGGCAAGGTAAGAGGCAAGATTGAAGTTGCCAAGGACTGTGATGATGAAGCAGTTAAGGAAAAAGCCATGGAACTTGATACCGTTAAGGCTCAGTTAAACGGCAAGACCATCAGAAAAGTTATCGTTGTTAAGAACAAGCTGATCAACATCGTAGCTAACTAAAATATGTATTGACAAGAAAAGTGGAATTTGTTACTATACTTAAGCAAAAGAAAATGTGGAAAGAAGAAGCACCCCTTCTCACCTGATGGCTCACGGTCATAGGTAAACGCTACAGTCAAGTTGTGATTGTTTAGTGGGTGCAAACCCACTTTTCATTTGTAGGAGGTAATATAACATAGCTAAGAAAAATCAAACTGACGATTTAGTCAATGAAAGCATTCGCTTTAAGGAAGTATTGGTAATTGATCCTAGTGGTAATTCATTAGGTATCTTATTGAGAAAAGAAGCATTGGAAAGAGCATACGATTTCGATCTCGATTTAGTATGTGTCGCACCTCAGGCAACGCCACCGGTATGTAAGATCTTAGATTACGGCAAATACCGCTTCGAACAGCAGAAGAAAGCCAAGGAAGCAAAGCGTAATCAGAAGGTTACAGAGGTAAAACCATTACGTTTATCACCGGTTATCGACAAGCACGATTTTGATACCAAGGTAAAGCAGTCAACCAAGTGGCTGGAAGAAGGTAACAAAGTCAGAATCGACATGCGTTTCAGAGGAAGAATGATGACCAGACAGGATGTCGGTAAAAAGGTCATGGAAAGTTTTATTGCGGAATTGTCAGGTATTGGAAATGTTGATAAACAGCCAGTAATGGAAGGCAATACCATGTCATGTGTTATATCACCAGTAAAGAACAAATAGTGGAGGAAGAAAATTTATGCCAAAAATGAAGACAAAGCGTGCCTTAGCTAAGCGCGTTAAGAAGACCGGAACTGGCAAACTCAAGAGAGGACATGCCTACACATCACACTTAGCTCCTAGAAAGACTCATAAGCAGAAGATGCATTTAAGAAAGCAGTCTTTAGTTTCTAAGAGCGATTACAAGCGCATCAAGCTGCTGCTGCAGGACTAGGAGGTATTTTGAACTATGCCAAGAGGAAAAAATGGAACAGTTACACGTAACCGTCGTAAAAAGACTTTAAAGTTAGCCAAGGGCTATTTCGGTTCTAAGCATGCGATTTATCGTACAGCTCATGAACAGGTAATGCATTCATTAAAGTATGCTTACAGAGACAGAAGACAGTTAAAGAGAGAAATGCGTAAGTTATGGATCGCACGTATCAACGCTGCTGCTCATGCTAACGATATTAACTATTCACAGTTAACACATGGCTTAAAGCTGGCTAACATCGACATCAACAGAAAGATGTTATCAGAAATCGCCATCCATGATCCAAAGGGTTTCACAGCCATCGTTAATAAGGCTAAGAAAGCTCTGGATAAGCACGCTGAATAATTAAGAAAGTAAAACCGCTAAGTGATAGCGGTTTTTTCTTTGTCCTTATCTTACTGATTGTATTGCGTTGGTTATTATCTCAACTGCCTGTTCCAGATATTTCTGATCTGTTTCATCAAAGCGGTTAAGGCTAGGTGAATCAATATCCAATACACCCCATACTTCATCATCAATGATGATCGGAACAACTATTTCAGAATTGCTGGCGCTGTCGCAGGCGATATGTCCTGGAAACTCGTGAACATTCTTAACCAGAATGGTTTTTCTTTCCTTGACGGCTGTACCGCAGACACCTTTGCCAACTTCTATCTTTTCGCATGCTACTAGGCCCTGGAATGGCCCTAAGATGAGTTTTCCGTCTTTCATGATATAGTAACCGGCCCAGTTAAGATCTTCCATGGATTGCTTTAAAAGGGCGCTGGTGTTTGATAATAATGTAATGAGATATTCAGGAGACTGACACAGTCCTTCGAGCTGTTCAATCATTATTTCGTAGTTCTGCTGTTTCATGTTCTTACCTCGCTATAACGATAGTATATTATTTTTTATTTTAAAAACACAATTATTTTGCTAGACAAGAAAAGTCATGAGTATATAATTGTAATGTATGGACAGGGGTGCTTATGCTGAGAATTACCCTTAGTACCTGATCTAGGTTATGCTAGCGTAGGGAGATCCGCCCGCGCCTATTGGAGGTGTTTTTTTATGAAAAATAGTAAGACCAGAGATTTAGTTTACATGGCATTATATGCCGCAATGTTCGTTGTATTGGACCTTGTTACCATTTGGCGTATGCCACAGGGAGGCTCAATCAATTTAAGCTCAATTGCCTTATTACTGGCTTCTTATCACTTAGGATGGAAGAAGGGGGCAATCTGTGGCTTAGTAGCTAACGGTTTGTTATATGTTACCGGCTCAATGAACTTCTATGGCAGCATCATCAGTCTGTTCTTTGACTATCTGTTTGCCTATACAGCTTATGGCTTTGCCAGCTTATTCCCAAATGTAAAGTACTTCTACAGTGGTATCGTAATTACCAGCCTGATCAGACTTGCATGCTCAACATTCAGCGGCTGTGTTGCCTGGGAAACACCACTTTGGGCATCATTAGGATATAATGCAGAATACATTATTCCGGTAATGGTCATCGACATGGTTGTCGTACCGCTGATTTTTGAAAAACTGAAACCAATCGTTAATAAGTAGAGGTTGAAATGTATCCAAAGGCAGGAACTTATGTAAGTATTTACAGCTTTAAGCATGATGGTCACGTCAGAAGAAACTGGGACCAGGGTTTTGTATTGGAAAGCGATGAAAATCATTACATCATCGTAACCAATAAGACCTGGGTAGTTGATGATGACGGTCATCACTGGTATACCAGGGAACCTGCCATCTGTTACTTCTATACTGATAAGTGGTTCAATGTCATTGCCATGCTAAGAGAAACCGGCATTTACTATTACTGTAATCTTGCTTCGCCGGTTCTTTATGATGAAGAAGGCGTTAAGTACATTGACTATGACCTTGACTACAAGATCTTTCCGGATGGGGAAATAGTACTGCTGGATGAAAATGAATACATATTGCATTCCTTGGAAATGAAGTATCCGAAGGAAATTGACGGCATCTTAAAGAAATACATGGCAGTAATAAGGAAAATGTATGCGGATAATGAGATTCCGTTTAATCGTGAATACAATGAAAGGCAGTTTCAGCAGTACCTTGAAATGTTATCAAAACAATAACTTTATGTGATAGAATATAGTCAGAACAAGGCAGGTATAATATCATGAAGAAAGTTATAGCGATTGTTGATGACGAAAAAGACTTGAATGAACTGATGAAGAGCTATCTGGAAAAGGAAGGCTATGAAGTCCGTTCATACTATACATATGAAGAGGCAGAAGCACATGTCTACGATGATGACGTACATCTGTGGATGCTTGACATAATGCTCGATGAAAAGAGCGGTTTTGACCTGTTTGAAATCATTAAGAATCAGGGCAGGGAAATACCGGTTGTTTTCATCAGCGCCAGAGACAAGGAATTTGACAGGATCATCGGTCTGGAAAAGGGCTCAGATGACTACATTACCAAGCCATTCAACATGAAGGAAGTTGTATTAAGAGTCAATAACATCATCAGAAGAGCCTACCGTGATGACATGCATCTGGAAGTTGACGGTTATCTGATCGATGAAAAGCAGAGAAAGGTTTCTTCACCTAAACTGGAAAATGACCTCGATCTGACGACTAAGGAATTTGAATTACTGATCATGTTTGTTCATAACAAGGGAACTGCCTTTTCCCGTGAGGACATCTTAAACAAGATCTGGGGCACTGACTATTTCGGCAGTGACAGAGTTGTTGACGATACCTTGCGTAGATTAAGAAAGAAAATGCCGGACCTTAACATTCATACATTGTACGGTTTCGGTTACAGGTTGGATTAATGCGTAAATTATTTCGCTCAATTACAGACTTATCGCTGGTACAGCAGCTGACACTCATTATGTTTTCTCTGGCCTTTATCATATTGGCCTTTTTCAGCGTATATCTGAGAGGGAACATTACTGATTTCGTTAATAACCAGACAATGAACATCGTGCGTACTTCGCAGAACACCATTGTTTCAAGAGTTGAATCCAGCAGTTTCGGCACCAGTGAAATAGGCGCTGATGCTCAGGTATCACACTTCGTTTTTACCAGAGATGTCATGAGCTTGCAGATCAGTGCTTCCACCTTTACCCCGCAGTTTCAGGAAGAAGTAGGCAAGTTAGCCGCTGAATTGGAAGAAAGCTGGAGTGAAGGGGTAACTGAATTACTGGATTCAAAGTACTATTACCGTTCCTACAGAATTGACAATAACAGGGTAATAGTTTCCATCATAGACTATGCCTATGGCCAGAACATTGAAAATACGCTTCTGACCAGAGTTTCAAATACGACCTTCTTCGTCGTTACGATTCTGTTCATCTTGATACTGTTCTGGACCTTAAGTATCATTACCCCGTTGCAGCAGATCCGTACCTACATTGACAGGGTAAGAAAAGGGGAACAGGCTACTCTTAAGATCGAACGTAAGGATGAAATTGGGGAACTGGCAACGGAATTGGTATCCCTGCAGGATGAATTAAAGCGTCAGGAAGAAACTAAGGAAGAAATGATCCATAACATTTCTCATGACTTGAAGACACCTATTGCGACCATCAAATCCTATGCCGAAAGCATTAAGGATGGTATTTATCCATATGACACCCTCGAAAAGAGCGTTGACGTCATTGTTGATAACGCCAACCGTCTGGAACAGAAGGTATACAGCTTACTGTTCTTAAACAGACTTGACTACATGATGGATCAGGCCAAAGATACTGACAAGACCACCAACATGAAGGAAACAATTGAAAAGGTTCTCTTATCATTAAAGATGATCAGACCGGAAGTAACAATTGACTATGACCTTCAGGAAGCAATATTCAAGGGTGATGATGAATCATGGCGAGTCGTAATTGAAAATCTGATCGACAATGCCTTAAGATATGCTGAAACAAGAATCGACATCATTCTCAAGCCAAATGAATTATCCATCAGTAATGATGGTCCTTGCATCAGCGAGGAAAGAATGCAGAAACTGTTCAAGCCATTTGAAAAAGGCACCAAGGGCAAGTTTGGCCTAGGCTTAAGCATCTGCAGCAAGGTAGCCCATGCATATGGCTATGACATAGATGCTGAAAACCTGGAAAAGGGCGTTGTTTTCCGCATCAGTGAAAAGGAAAAGCCTAAGAAGGAAAAGCGTAAGGGCAAGAATATCGATAACACCAAGAAAGACTGATAATTGAAAGAATCAGTCTTTTATGTTACTTTAATAATAGAGAATATTATAAAACCAATGATAAAAAAGAAGTAAGAAAAGGAGGATTTTATAATGAGTACACCTCATAACAGTGCAAATAAGGGAGACATCGCAAAAATCGTTTTAATGCCAGGTGATCCTTTAAGAGCTAAATTCGTTGCTGAAACATATCTGGAAAACCCTGTAGAATTCAACCATGTCAGAGGCATGTTAGGTTACACAGGCACTTATAAGGGCCATAAGGTTTCAGTAATGGGCAGTGGCATGGGCATGCCAAGCATCGGTATTTATTCATATGAACTGTACAAATTCTATGATGTTGATGCCATCATCCGTATCGGTACAACAGGTGCCATGGTTCCTGAAGTACACGTTTATGACATCGTATTAGCTAAGAATGCCTACAGTAAGTCAACATATGCTCAGGTTCAGAGCGGCGACATGGAAGAAATTCAGTGGCCAAATGAAGAGTTAAATGAAGACCTCAGAAATTCAGCTGCCAAGTTAGGTTATCCAATCGTTGAAGGAACAATCAGTTCAAGTGATGTATTCTACATTGATACTCCTGAATTTGATCCTAACTATGCCAAGTACGGCTGTGTAGCTGCTGAAATGGAATCATTTGCCTTATTCCACAATGCCAAGCATTTAGGCAAGAAGGC
>JAFRLB010000077.1 GCA_017431405.1 Erysipelotrichaceae bacterium
CTCTCCGTTTGATTTATTATAGCTCTTTATTTTCCTAATTCTTGCGTTCGCTTAGTACTATCTTTGTTTTTCCGTACTTCCGAAACTCGTTTTAATTGACGTTTGTTTCTGTTTGTTTCTCAAAGAACGATTCCTTACTTAATTCAGGATTTTGATTTGTGCACCGCATTTCGTGGTGCCTATTTAATCTACCACAACCCCTGATTTTGTGCAAGCATTTTTTTATTTTTTTTCCAACTTTTTTTACTCTTTTTTTTGTGACATTCAAAAAAGCCTTTGTTTAAAGGGCTTTTTGAAATTTTGTATTCTGAATAATATTTTATTTTGTTTTATAAACTGCTGTATCGGCGAATTTTCCCCAATGTTTTCTGATCAAATTATGCCATTCTTTTCTGGTTACCATGCCATTACAGCCCAGCAATTCATAATCAACACCATATATATAATAGTATATCCCGGTCTCACTGTATCCGTTACGCAGATAGAAGTCTTTTCTTCTTTTTCTCTCAGAATAGTTGGAACTGTCTTTTATGACTTCTTCTATATCCAACACAATACGGTAATCGGCATACATTTCTCTGATCAGGGCCAGGATCTTTGAACCGTATCCCCTGTCGCGCAGTTTTTCTTCCACTGCTATATAACTCAGATATATCAGATCACCATCAAAGAATAGAAATGTCATTCCAACCAATGTGTCACTATCATAGTAGGCGTGCATTATCCTATCAGCTGACCTTGTACTCATAAGCGTCTCAAATGGTATTCGTTCATCATCAGGAAAAGAAGCATCATAAAGACGTTCGATTTCCTTCAGCGATTCAAAAAGATCATCAATAATTAAAGCTCTCATGACATAATTCTATCATTATCAGTAGGCTTTTTGGTTCTGCATTTTACTTCGGATTTAAACTGATTATTCTTCTATTTCAACTGTACCGTCAGCCTTACGTTTGAATCTCTTAACAAAGTTCCAACAGTAGGCATTGGTAAACGGACGGATTTCATGAGCATGATTTGTCACAGCCATTATGCAGGTATAACAGTTACCGTCTTCACTGTCGTAGTAGTTGCCGATGTATTCGCTCTGCGGGAACAGGTCATCATGAAGCACTTCTACCCTGTCACCTTTTACACCGACATATTTATCTTCCCAGTTATCCCTGTCTTCAATCTTTAAGTCAAATGGTTTTCTTACCTTGTTGACTTTGGCCAGATAACTGATTCTCTCAACTGCTCTTTCATGCTGGAACGGCAATTCAATTAATGGAGAGCTTACACCGCCGACATAGAATGTTGGAACTAAGACATCACGATTTACATTCTCGGTTCTAGTACCGAAGCAGTTATTGCCGACATGATCTACCGCATCCATTGGCATTATGGCTGCGAAGTATTGCGGACACTGTTCGAACAGATCCCAGCTCTTGATGCCGCCCATAGAGAAGCCTGTAGCATAGATTCTTTCCTCATCGATGGCATATTCCTGTTTCAGATGTTCAATAAGAGCAGCTACTTCCTTAGCTGATACATTCATATGCATTTCAACAGCTACGGTAATGAAGCCTTCCTTCTGTCCTATTTCCGGCCATTCAGCTAACGAAGCTGTTGCGTAGGCGCTGTCACCGCCGCCATGGAATACCAGTACCAGCGGATGTTTTTCATTATGAACATCCATGTTCTTATCATAGAATGTAACGTAACCAACCTTGTGTTCCTTTATGCGCATGAATCTGATTGCTCTTCTGAAGGTTTCGTTGTCTTCAGATATCGGCAACATTACTGATTCTGCCTTATCTACTATGCCTTCCTTTACATAGTTATATGCCTGAAGAATTCTGCCGGTCCATCTGCGGTAATTACCTGTATAGTCATTGAAGTCTCTGTACAGATCAACATCTATTCTCTCCAGCACTTCAGCACAGTTTTCCTTCAGCACTCTGTTCTGTTCAGACGTATTGTTTACAGATACTACATGTATGTCATTTTCTTCCGGATCAGGTGTTACTGAAAGATTACATAAGGTAGCTGATACAACTGATCTGTCAGCCATTCCCAGATCACCCATTAATGCCTTGCCTGAAACCTTCTTCAGATAGTGCAATGCAAGATAATCTGCCCCAGTTCCAAAGCCATAGACATACATCCTTACCGGTGAACCCAGTATTGCATAGCTTACTTCATCAGGAATGGCATCATTTTTCATGATTGCCAGACCATCACGGAAATTGGCCTGGGCAATTCCCAGATTATCAGCCACGGCCTCATATGCCCCTGCTTCTTCATCTTTCCAGTCGTCTTTCTTCGGATTTACCAGTACAATGCCGACGCCGTTTCTTGCGGCAACTGTTTCCAGTCCTGTTTCAACTGTGAGTTTTCTTAATCCAGCGAAGTCAGTCTTCTTATCCGGGAACACTACCAGAGTAGGTCCTGTAAAACCGTAGTTGATCAGATTTGACTGTACGTCATTTACCGGCATGTAAAAAAGAATCTGATATCCCTTGTCTTCAAATTCATAAAGCAGACTTCCGTCTGCCTCAGTAACTAACTGTCTGATCTGTCTGAAAGCCATATTTTATTACCTCGTCTCTGTTTTCAAATAGATTATAGCTTTTTAGTTATTTTTAAAAGTATTAAAAATAAATCATTGTTTTTCTATAACGTAAAAACACAGCCATTTCTGACTGTGTTTCATGGTTATTTGTTTTTGATTTCTTCCAGCTGTTGCAATACGACCGCATACTGCTGTTTGTACTGTTCCAGCTTAGCCTTTTCCTGTTCGATCTTGGCAGCCGGTGCCTTGGAAATGAAGTTCTGATTTGACAACATTCCTTCACCTCTTCTGATTTCACCTTCAAGTCTGCTCTTTTCCTTTTCCAGTTTGATCTTTTCAGCTTCATAGTCAACAATCTGACCCATGTCAACAATCAGGGAACCGTTAGTCAGTGGTCTGACAACTAAATCGCCTTCCAGCTTTTCAACCCAGTTAACCTTGGCCAGTTTGCTTAACATGTTAGCCATTTCCTTTTCAACAGAAATGCTATTTGATTCACTGTCAGCGATGGCAATGTCAAATGAAAGTGATGGCTTGATGTTATAGTCAACTCTTAACTGTCTTACACCGGTGATTACATCGATGAGTGTCTCAACATCCTTAACACATGATGTATCAATGTCTCTTACTTCCGGATAGTTTTCAATGCATAATGCCTTCTTTGCATGTGGTAATGATGCATAGATGTTCTCCGTAACAAATGGCATGTATGGATGTAACAGCTTCATGATGTCTAATAATACTGTTAATAAGGTACTCTTGGTAGCCTTGACAACTTCAGGGTTATCTGAATTGAGTGTTGACTTGGTTAATTCAATGTACCAGTTACAGAAGTCATTCCATACAAAATCGTAAACTTCATTACCGGCCAAGGCAAATTCATACTTGTCCATGTTTGCAGTAACGGAAGTAATGGTCTTATTGAGCTTATCCAGCATCCAGACGTCAATGTTATTGAGGTTGCTTAAATCGATGTCTTCCAAGCCGAAATCACCGAGGTTCATTTCTACGAAACGGCTGGCATTCCATAACTTGTTAATGAAGTTCCAGCTGGCTTCAACCTTGCTTTCAATGTAACGCATGTCCTGACCTGGAGTAGAGTTTGTGGTTAAGAAGAAACGTAAGCTGTCTGCGCCATACTTTTCAATTACATCTCTAGGGTCAACGCCATTGCCTAATGACTTACTCATCTTACGGCCCTGGTCATCTCTGATCAGGCCGTGAATGAGTACATCCTTGAATGGATAACTGTCTGTAAAGTGTCTGGCGGTAAATGCCATTCTGGCTACCCAGAAGAAAATGATGTCATAACCTGTTTCCAGGGTGCTTGTTGGATAATAACGTCTGAAATCAGCTGTGTCATCTGGCCAGCCTAAAGTTGAGAATGGCCATAAGCAACTTGAGAACCAGGTATCCAAAACATCTTCATCCTGATTCCAGTTTTCCGGATCTGCCGGATCGGTTTCAGAAACATATAATTCACCTGTTTCCTTGTGATACCAAACAGGGATTCTGTGTCCCCACCATAACTGACGGGAAATACACCAGTCTTCAATGTTTTCCAGCCACTGGGTAAAGGTTCTTTCAAATCTCTCTGGGAAGAAGTTGATCTTTGTTTCAGGATCATTCTGCTTTTCTAATACAGCGTCAGCTAATGGCTTCATCTTAACGAACCACTGCTTTGACAGATATGGTTCAACGATGGCATCTGTTCTTTCAGAATGGCCTACCGGATGAACGATTTCTTCAATGTTAACGAGATGGCCTTCTTCCCTGATTCTGTTAACCAGTTTTTCACGGCATTCGAATCTGTCCAAGCCATTATATTCGCCTGCCAGTTCATTCATCGTTCCGTCAGGATTTATACATACAGGTTTTGGGAAACCGTACTTTTCGCCTAACTTGAAGTCGTTAGGGTCATGAGCAGGAGTACACTTCATGGCACCGGTACCAAAACCTATTTCAATGTATTCATCAGCGATTACCGGTAATTCTTCACCATTAGCCGGGTTGATTACGTGCTTGCCGACAATGTTCTTATACTGTTCATCATCAGGATGAACAACAACGCAGACATCACCGAACATGGTTTCCGGTCTGGTTGTAGCGACATTGATGGTTTCACCTGTTTCAACAACATCATACTTGAAGGTATACATGGCACCCTTGGTATCCTTGTGAATAACTTCAATGTTACTTAAGGCAGTCTGAGCAACCGGGTCCCAGTTAATGATTCTTTCGCCCTGATAAATCAAGCCTTCATTGTATAACTGTACGAATTCTCTTCTTACAGCCTTTGATAAACCTTCATCAAGGGTAAATCTTTCTCTTGAATAGTCAAAGCCCAGGCCCATGGCAGCCCACTGCTTACGGATGTGCCCGGCATATTCTTCCTTCCATTCCCAGGCTCTTTCAAGGAACTTTTCTCTTCCAATGTCATAACGGCTGATGCCTTCTGACTTTAATCTCTGGTCAACCTTTGCCTGAGTTGCGATACCGGCATGGTCCATGCCAGGTAATGACAATACGTCATAGCCCTTTAATCTCTTATATCTGGTAATGATATCCATTAATGTAAAGTCCCAGGCGTGTCCCATGTGCAGCATGCCTGTAACGTTTGGCGGCGGAATAACCATGCTATATGGTTTCTTACTGATGTCACCGGCTGTGAAGTAACCTTCTTTAAGCCATTCATCATAAACACCTGTTTCGACAGCCTTATGATTGTACTTCTGATCCAACATATAAATCCCTCCTAAATAAATAAAAGCGCCCTCCCAAGGACGCTTGAACGTGGTACCACCTTTGTTTTTCACTTAAACTGTTAACGCCAGCAACGGAACATACTAATAGTTTCATATGTTCAACTCCAGACCGACCTTCATGTTTCCTTCTACAGCCTTTCACCAAATGGCTGCTCTCTGTAAGTAAGGGTCAACACTACTCCTGTCCTTCAACGTCGATACAACGATTATAAAGTATTAAAATTCAAAATTCAATTCATTTCTAATTATGGATGTATATTTCTGCACCCATTGGAATACGCTTGTATAATTCAGCGATCTTATCGGTTGGCATGTTTACACAGCCATGCGATGGGTCTGTCAGATAAATGTCGCCGCCAAACTCGCTTCTCCAGGAAGCATCATGCAGGCCATATATCGTGCCGGTACTGTCAAAACCGATCCAGTAATCAACGTTTTCTACATAATCATCGCCTCTTAAAACACAGTCAACATCCTTTTTTCTGACTTTGAACGTGCCGGTTGGCGTATAGTATTCCGGATCATCCTGGTCACCTGTTACAACCGGTGAGCTTAATACCAGAACATCATTTTCATAATAGTAAAGCATCTGATTGGAAATTGAGACATCAACATAACCCTTTACGGATATGACATAGTTTACCGTTACGGTACTGTCGTAGTCTTCTAATAATGCCGTAATGATTCTGGCCTTAAGGACGCTTCTGTCGATGTACTTGTAATCGGAAACGTAATACTCATTGGCAATCTCTCTTGCCATCTCCCCGGCCTTTTCATCAATGACATAGAACTCACTATTATTCATCGCCAGCATTTCTTTTACTTCACCCGGCTCAATGGTTCTGGCTAAGTAACCGTCAACGTAAACACTGACACTCTTATCAAGGATCTCATTGAATTCAGAAATCTTGTCCTGTAACTCCTGGCTTTCAGAAGTAACATCAGCCGTTACGTATGAACTTGTAAGATTTACCGTCAGATCATTGCCCATCTTCAGGGCATCATTACAGCTTTCACTGACGATTTCCCAGACAGTGTCTTCATCAATGTAACAGCCATTGTCTTCATTAATGATCTGTAATTCGCCATTTTCATAAACGATCTGGGCATCGGTAGGATATATGATGTTTTCTCCCTGCAGACAATACAAGCCAGCCACTTCATTGAGCAGCTTTTCTTCTGAATAATCATAGTCAACAGGTGTTGACTGATAGTCGGCGCCAGTTAAGGCTGTTACAAACCACAGGAAACGATTCTGTTTACTCAAGATGTCAGTGACATCAAAACTCATCGTACCATCACAGTCATTGGTCAGATCAATGTGTTCTATAACCTCTTCACCCCTACTGTCTTTCTGGACGATTTTAAGAATTGGCGTTCTGTTACTGATGGCTTCACTTACTGTTGTGGCATCCTTTAAGGAAACATTTATGCCGTTAATGGTTGTATTGAAAATGAAGTGATCGGCAAAGTAAAAACAGCCCACTGCATACAATACAGCCAGCACACCAATCACCCCAATGAGTACTTTTGTTCCCTTTTTCATATAAATAATTATACTCCATTTTACAGACAGAAAAAAAGAGAAATCCTCTTGGGACTTCTCTTATAAAACTATTTAACTAAGGCAACCTTAAGGACTTCGTCCATGGTCTTGACCGGTACGAATTCCATACTGTCCTTTACTGACTGAGGAATGTCATCAAGGTCCTTCAGATTGTTCTTTGGCAAGATGATCTTGTGAATGTCACTTCTGAAGGCAGCCATGGTCTTTTCTCTTAAACCACCGATTGGCAATACATTACCTCTTAAGGTAACTTCACCGGTCATCGCCAAGGTACTTGATACCTTACGGCCGGTAATGGCACTGATTACGGCTGTTGTTAATGTAATACCAGCACTTGGGCCATCCTTTGGTACTGCTCCTTCCGGAACGTGAATGTGAATGTCGTGTTCCTCAAAGAACTTAGGATCAATGCCATACTTCTTGGCATTACTCTTAACATAACCAACGGCAATCGTTGCACTTTCCTTCATTACGTCACCTAACTGACCGGTAATGATTAAACCACCCTTACCGTCAAAGTAAGTAACTTCTATTGGTAAGATGTCGCCGCCAAACTGAGTATAAGCCAAACCTGTAGCTACACCAACCTGGTCGCTATCTTCCTTTTGACCATATTCAAAGATTTCCTTACCTAACCATTCCTGAATGAGCTTCTTTGAAACCTTTACGCTCTTCTTCTCACCCTTGGTGATAGCTAAGGCTGTCTTACGGCATAACTTGCCGATCTGACGCTGTAACTGTCTTACGCCTGCTTCTCTGGTATAGTGACGGATTATGTAAAGGATCTCGTCATGAGCCAGTTTGAACATGCTGCTGGACAGACCGTTTGCCTGTAATTCCTTCTTAATCAGATGGTCAGTTGCGATATGCAGTTTCTCTTCTTCTGTATAAGAAGACATTTCAATGACTTCAAGTCTGTCTCTTAAGGCATCTGGAATTGAATACAGATCATTGGCTGTAGCCACAAATAAAACCTTTGAAAGATCATATGGCTCTTCCAGATAGTTATCAGAGAACAAGCTGTTCTGTTCAGGGTCTAAAACTTCAAGCATTGCACTGCTTGGGTCACCCTTATAGTCACTTGCCATCTTATCCAGTTCATCAATCAAGAATACAGGATTAATGGTTCCTGCTCTCTTCATACCCTGAATGATTCTGCCCGGCATACTGCCTAAGTAAGTACGTCTATGACCTCTGATTTCAGCTTCATCACGAACACCACCAAGTGAGATCTTGACGAACTGTCTGTCTAAGGCTCTGGCAATAGACTTTGCCAAAGAAGTCTTACCTACTCCAGGAGGACCTACCAGACATAAGATAGGTGCATTTAATGAATTTGTCAGTTTCTTGACTGCGATGTATTCCAGAATTCTTTCCTTGACCTTTTCCAGGCCATAGTGGTCTTCTTCCAGAACCTTTGAGATTTCATTGATGTCATCTCTGTCTTCTGACTGCTGCCACCAAGGAACCTTTTCCAGCCAGTCAAGATATGTTCTGATGACTGAAGCTTCTGCTGAAACAGATGGCATCATTTCCATTCTGTTGATTTCATCAAAGGCCTTCTTCTTGACACTTTCCGGATATGGATTGTTTTCAAATCTTTCCTTTAAGTCGTCAACGTCATCACCGCCACCTGAAACATCGCCTAATTCTTCCTTAATGGCTTTTAAACGTTCTCTCAGGTAGTATTCCTTCTGTGATTCTTCAACGCTGTCCTTAACTCTTTCGTTGATCTCGTTTTCAACTTCCTTGATTTCACGGGAAACCTGGAACTGCTGTAAGATCAGCATGAGTCTCTGGTTAACGTTTACTGCTTCCAATATTTCCTGACGTGCTGACAGAGACATTGGCAGATACTGGCCAAACTGGTCAGCCAGATAAGATGAGCTTACCCCATTCTGTAACTGACCAAGCATTTCTCTTGGTAAGTTGGCGAAGTTCTGAGCTACCTGCTCAAACTCCTGAATGGCTTTTCTGATGAGAACTAATTCTTCCTTCTCATCGCCCTTGATGTCATCTACGACAGAAATATTAGCCATGAACATGTCGCTGGTCTTGGTTAATACATTAGCCTGGGCCCTAGCCAAGCCATGGAACTTAACCTTATAGACCTGCTTGTCGTCACGTACATGCTTGATTGAACACAATGTACCAAAACTGTACATGTCTTCAGGTGCTGGATCATCAACCATAATGTCCTTCTGAGTAACTACCAAAACCAGTGAATCATAATCACTTCTGGCTTTGTTCATTGCGTTGACACTTAATGGTCTGCCAACATCGATAACTACATCCTGATTTGGGAAAATAATCATTCCACGAGTACATATCACAGGATAGTCAACATTTTTATATATATCAGAATATATGCTCATACGTTACTCCTTCCCGATAGGATATGTAGTTAACAGTATAATTATTTATCTTCCTTTTCTGCTTTCTTCTTGGTCTGTGTCTTTAATGTATCCAATGCCTTACGCATCTTCAGATCATCAGATAAATAACTCTCAGGAACAAGTTCCTTGATTCTGTCTACTTCCATACCATATTCTTTAGCCATTGCTTCATATTCTTCCTTAACGTCATCTTCAGTAGCCTTGATGCCTAAGTCGTCAGCAATAGCTTCTAAAATCAATCTAATTCTTACTTTCTTTTCAGCTTCAGGTCTTAACTGTTCCTTGAACTTCTTTTCATCAAGACCCATGATTCTGTAATACATGTCCATGGTTAAACCCTGCTGCTGAATACGGCTTGTATACTGTTCAAATGTTGTTTCTGCTTCATCTGAAATCATGATTTCAGGAATGTCAACTGAACAGGTTTCACTTAACTTGTCTAATAATGCATTTGTAGCTTTTTCTTCAGCCTGAGCCTTACGCTGATTCTTCATCTGTTCCTTGAAGAACTTTTCCAGTTCGGCTACAGTCTTAACATTTTCATTAACGTTTGCTTCTGCAACGAATTCATCGTTTAATTCAGGAAGTTTCTTTTCCTTAATGCCATCAACCTTAACGTGAAATACTACAGGCTGGCCTGCCAGTTCCTTAACGCCATAGTTTTCTGGGAATGTAACATTGATATCCTTTTCTTCATCTGTTTCCATGCCGATGATCTGTTCTTCAAATCCAGGAATGAAGCTGCCTGAACCGATTTCTAATGGATATTCTGTGCCCTTACCACCATCAAATGCTTCACCGTTTAAGAAGCCTTCAAAATCGATAACTGCGATGTTGCCATTTTCAACCTTGCCTTCTTCTCTCAATACTTCTTCAGCATGAGCAGCTCTGAGGTTTTCGATTTCCTTGTCAACATCCTTCTTTAATACAGATACCTTGTCTTCCTTATATTCAACAGCCTTATAATCACCTAAAGTAACCTTTGGATATACAGCCAGTTTAAATAATAATTTTGCTTCTTCGTCACTGATGGCTTCAACATCAAGAGTTGGACGGTCGATCAGACGGATGTCAGGATATTCTTCCAATCCATAGTTCAAGGCCTCCTGAGCTACCTGGTCAATTGCTTCTAACCAGACTTCTCTTGGATTAACGCTCTTTCTTACTAAATCCAGAGGTGCGTGGCCCTTTCTGAAGCCCTTTAATTCAACGTTGCCGGCAACCTTCTTAAAGGCCTTTTCGTTAGCCTTCTTCCACTGTTCGCCATCGACAGTTACTCTTAATTCTGCCTGACTGTTTTCTTTAAGTTCGTATAATGCTTTCATATAAAATCTCCTTATTAATCTTGATTATTATACATATAATTTGTTCTTAAATGCAACCTAGATAACTATTTCAACCAACTTTTCCAAAGTGAGGTCATTAGCCTTCAGAAACTCACTTAAACCTTCCTCATCACCATATGCCTTGTACACATAGGCAATGATGCTGCAGGCTAACAAGTCAGTATCAAATTCCGGTTTCCGCGGGTAGTGCAGATGGGCAAACTGAACCAGTACCTGTCGGCAGATGTTCAGAAAACTTGGATTCTTACTGCCCAGGATCTCTTCCAGACGATACCAGGTTTCGGTGAACTGCTCTTCCTTATAGATCTCGGTTACTTCTGCCGGGATGACGATCTGTCTTTCCCCATTATGCCAGTAAGATAACGCTTCCCTTACGCCCTGCTCACTGCATAACTCAATAAGCAGGGAAACGATCATTCTGTCAGCACTCTTATCAAAGAGATAATCCTGTATGACTTCCAGATAGTTTCTGATGTTTGCGTTCTTTAAGAACCGTAACGCCTGGTATGGCTTTTCACCATCTGAAGCAAGGTATTCCCTGACCTGCTGTTGGTCCAATACCGTCATTGGCTTACTCTTAACTAAAAAAGGCTTAATTTCCTTTCTTAAGCTTTCGAGTTGTTGCATGACTTTAGATGGGACATAGGGCATGGCCAGTTCGTCCTCGATCATTTCACTTGCGAGGTCGTAACACTCCAGCTCAATGTTCTTTTTGATCTCCCTAATGAGATCATCATAGTAGTTTTCAGCCAAAATGATTGCTCCTTTCAGCAATTACAATTATACCACCACTTTTAGCACTGTCAACCTTAAAGTGCTAATTATTATTGCATTTTCATTCTATATATATTATATTTTAGTTGGTGATGAGAAATGAAGAATAAGATTATATTATTATTATGTGCACTGGTAGTTGCACTTGGCTGCTTCATTGGCGGCGCATATTTTGGCGAGAAGAAAGTAGAAAACACCCTGGACAGTGCAACCATTGAAGCCTCAATGGCTGAGATACAGGAATTGGCAACCATGGAATATGCCTACACCAACATGGGCAAGTTTGAAAGTACCAAGGAAATTAACGGCATTAAGATACCTTTTACTACCAGTAAGATTATCATTACCTATGATGGCGTGATCAAGGCTGGCTATGACTTATCAAAGGTAAAAGCTGCCGTTAACGGTAATGAGGTCATCATTACCCTTCCGAAAGTTGAAGTTCTGTCTCATACCATTGATTATGATTCATTACAGATCATGGATGAAAAGTACAGCATCTTCAATCAGTTTGAGGTAACCGACTACAATGGTTTCTATGCCGAGCAAAGCAAACTCATGGAAGAAAAAGCCATAAACAAAGGTTTATTTGAAAAAGCTGAAGCAAATGGCAAGGTAATGATCGAATCATTGATTGCCGGACTAAGTAATCAGGAAATGACAGTAATATTCAAGTAAAAGCGGAATTATCCGTTTTTCTTTTTGGAATTAAAAAAGAGAAAATAAATAATTGTGTTATAATTAACACAACCTTTATTAAATGCGGTATAACCCTGAAGAAGTCAGATTAAATGAATATCAGAGAGTACTGATTCACGAAAAACATGACGATATTTCTTTCACGGGAAAAATCATCACCTCAGATAATCAGACAGAAAAAGGACTGTGATCACTCACAGTCCTTTATTGACAATGGCGTCCTCGAGGCGACTCGAACGCCTGACCGTACGCTTAGAAGGCGTATGCTCTATCCAACTGAGCTACGAAGACATCTTTGCCCATTGCTATATTATTTTAGCATTTATTTAACAAATATCAAGTGAAAGTTTCTCTATCTTTAATTGTTATTGAGAAGCCCGTTTATCTCCTCTTGTGTACACAATCCTTCTGAAAAGCTTGTGGCACTGCCTGCAGCTACGCAGTATCTTAATAATTCTTCATCCTCAAATCCCATTTTTCTGGCATGAACAAAGGCGGCTACCATTGAATCACCGGCACCGATCGTGTTAATTACCTTGCCCTTAAAGGCTTTTACGTAATGGAACTTACCATTATACAGATATGCACCCTTACTGCCGGCTGATACTACGACATATCTGATGCCGTCTTCGTGTAACTGCTTCATGGCTTTTTCAAGTTCTTCATCAGTAGTGATTTCCTTCTTTAAAACTCCACTTAATTCATGAATGTTAGGTTTGATCATTAAAGGTTTATGGCATAACAGCTTCTGCAGATAGTTTTCATTTGTATCAAGAACTAAAAATGCTCCCTTATCATTAGCCAAAGCACACAGTTCGCCAAAATGAGTTTCATTCAGGCCTCTGGCACTGTTGCCGCTGATTACCAAATAATCATCTTTTTCAAGTTTATTCTTCAGATATTCCTTTAATTCAGCAAACTGTTCTTCTTTTACCATTACGCCATTCAGGTTGATTTCAGTTGGCTCATCGCCACTTTGTACCTTGACATTTATTCTGGTATTTCCAACACATTCAATGAGCTGACTTTCAATGCCGATCTTTGCCAATTCCTTGCGAATGTATTCACCCGTAAAGCCACCGACAAAACCGGTAGCGATCGATTCATCACCTAAGTTCTGTAAGACCTGAGAAACATTAAGGCCTTTTCCGCCAACAAAGTATTCTTCCTTACGGACTCTGTTAAGTTTTCCTACGTTTAAATCTGTATCCAGGAACAAGTCAATTGCCGGATTAAATGTAACTGTATATATCATGCTATTACCCTCTACCTATTTATTATAAAAAAGAGAACTGCCTCAGGCAATTCTCTAATTTGTGTTATTCTACAGATTCAATCTTTTTCTTTTCTCTGTAGGCGTTTCTTCTGTCCATTGAAGTCAGGTAACGCTTACGTAATCTGATGGCATCCGGTGTTACTTCAACTAATTCATCATCGTCAATGAACTCAAGAGCGTATTCCAGAGTCAGCTGAATTGGCGGTACAAGCTTCATGGCTTCATCACGGCCTTCACTTCTGACAGCGGTTGCCTTCTTGTTCTTGGTTGGGTTAACTTCCATGTCCATGTCCTTAGAACATACACCAACGATCATTCCTTCATAAACTTCAGTCTGCGGTCCAATGAAGAACTGGCCTCTTTCCTGTAAGTTCCAGATTGAATATGTCATGGCTGTACCATTGGCATTGGAAATCATTACACCATTGCCTCTGGTATTGATCTCGCCCATGTATGGCATGTATTCTTCAAAGTTACGGATCAGGATACCTTCACCTCTGGTCATGTTGATGAATTCTGAACGGAAACCAATCAAACCTCTGGTTGATACCAAAAATTCAATGTTTACGTAGTTGTTTCTTTCAGTGATGTTTACCATCTGACCGTTACGCATGTTTAGCTTGTTGATGGTTGCGCCTTCATACTGCTTTGGTACTTCACAGATAACTCTTTCAACAGGTTCATAACGTCTGCCGTCAATGTACTTGTAGATGACCTGTGGTTTACCGATGCCTAATTCATAGCTTTCTCTTCTCATGTTTTCAATGAGAATGGTCAAGCCTAATTCACCACGGCCGCTGACCTTGAATGTATCAGTTGAATCAGTTGGTTCAACTCTTAAGCCAACGTTAACTTCAAGTTCTCTTTCCAGTCTTTCCTTCAGATTACGGCTGGTAACATACTTGCCGCTTCTGCCGGCAAATGGAGAAGTGTTGACCATGAAGTTCATTGACAAGGTTGGTTCATCAATGTGAATTGGCGGTAATGGATCGATATGGTCCTTATCACATACGGTTTCACCAATTGAAATGTCAGGAATACCGGCGATGATGACAATGTCACCGCTGCTGGCCTGAGTGATCGGCTTACGCTTAATGCCTTCATAATTGAACAGCTTGGTAATGGTACATCTTTCCTGGCTGCCGTCATTCTTACACAGAACGACCTGTTCACCAGTCTTCAAAGTGCCCTTATATACACGGCCGATGCCTAATCTGCCGATGTATTCATCATATGCCAGGTTACTTACCTGCATCTGTACTGGTTCATCATCCAGATCCGGATATGGCTGTACATAATTGATGATGGTTTCAAATAATGGCTTGATGCCGTCATCTGGATCATCTTCGTGATACTTTACGATTCCTTCCTTGGCAATGCCATAAAGGATCGGGAAGTTGATCTGATCGTCATTGGCGTTGAGGTCAAAGAACAGTTCATAAACCAGGTCAATAACTTCCTGGCTTCTGGCGTCCTTCTTATCGATTTTATTAATTAACAGAATTGGTCTTAAACCCAATTCAAGAGACTTCTGTAATACGAATCTGGTCTGAGGCATTGGTCCTTCAGATGAGTCTACCAACAGAATTACGGTATCAACAGTCTTAATGATACGTTCAACTTCACTTGAGAAGTCAGCGTGCCCTGGAGTGTCAACGATATTGATTTTATAATCCTTATAGAAAACTGAACAGTTCTTGGAATAGATGGTAATTCCTCTTTCTCTTTCCAGATCATTTGAGTCCATGATGAGTTCGCCAACTTCTTCATTTGGTTTGAACACACCTGACTGATTCAGGAAAGCATCAACAAGGGTTGATTTACCGGCATCTACGTGAGCTATTACAGCTATATTAATAATCTTCTGTTTTCCCATGTTCTCGCTCCTTTTTACACAACTGTTGTATTATAGCACTTTTTTTACTGAATATTAAGATATTTTCTTGTGACAGTATAGTTATCGGTTCCATCAGTTTCAATGACAATGTAACCTAGCGGTGTTCCATCTCGATTAACTGATAAGGAACCTGGATTTAAGATCCTTATGCCATCAACAGTGATGTCTGTCTGACAATGGGTATGACCGTGAACAACGATCTGACATCCCTTCTCCTTGGCCCACTTGGCTAAGGTTTTGTCTCTGTCATAGATCCTGTCACCATGAGTCATGTAGATTTTCAGTTTACCGAAATCCACAACCGCAAACTTAGGCAGGTCTGGATCATAGTCACAGTTTCCGCTCACGAAAATGACATCAGGGAAATACCTGGTGCTGCTGCATACATCCCCGCAATGCAAATAGCCATTTGCGTGCGGTTCCTTTTCCAATACGTCCTGGATGTTCTCATTGTGTCCATGAGAATCGCTCATTACAACTATTTTCATGTACTAAAGTATAATCAAAAACATTCTTATGTTCAATATCATTTGAACGGTTTGAAACAGGCATTTTTCATTGTTTTAAATGAAAAAATCCGCGTTAATAACGCGGATGTCTTCTTTGATAATTGATTATTTATTACTGTTCTACACAGAAATCACATGGATCGTTTCTGCCAGCATCCAGTGCTTCTTCGATTGTACCTTCATAAACTACTGAAGAGTTCTTTAAGGCACGGCAGTCAGGATCTAAGTGGTATGATTTACCAAACTGTGTATAGTATACAGCTTCACCCTTTAAAGCCTGGGCTGTAGCCTGATATTCTTCTTCACTGATTGGATTCCAGTCAATTGACAGTAAGCTGGCAAGTACTAAGGCAACTGCAGCTACCGGTACCAATACCTGTTTTGTCTTCTTATCGAGATCCTTATTTGTTAATAAGACGATTACGATTGGAACGAAGGCTAAGATTGATACGATCAGGCCCATCTGATTCTGTAAGAAGAACTTAACAGAATTTGCATCGCTGGCCGGGTCAACGTCATTGGCTCTCTTCCAGAACTGGGAACCGATGATGACAAAGATCAGATCAAGTACTAAGGCACCAATCTGTACATACAGCTGATAGTTCTTAATGTAAATTGTCTTATTCAAAGTCAGGAAGAATACAACTTCACAAGCGATAGCCAATACCCAGAATACGATGGCAATGATTCTCTTGCCTGTTGCTCTTTCATGTCTGGCTTCCTTTGTGTAAGATACCTTTTCCTCTGTCTTGCTCTTGGTAGTCTTAACTGCTTCGCCAGAGCTGGCTTTTACAAATTTTCTTTCTTTAACCGCCATTTAAATCAGTCCTCTCTATTTCTTGTTCAGTAAGCCCAGAATGTCATTCAGGTCAAGACCATCTGACAGATCTACGCCACTTGATGGCTTTGAGCTTGATGAATTAGTTGATGTCAAGCCGCCAACTAAGCCCATGATATCCTTGATGTCCAAGCCATCTGACAAATCAACGCCGCTTGAAGTTTTCTTTTTCTTTTTATTTGATGTATTTGTTGAGGTCAAACCACCTAACAAGCCCATGATGTCACTCATGTCAAGGCCGTCTGCCAGGTTAACACCGCTTGAAGAAGTGTTAGATGAAGTAGCACCAGTCAGTAATGAAGCCAGGTTGTTCTGGTTAGCCTGCTGAGTCTGTTTCTTCTTGGCATTAGCGAAGAACTTGACTAAGGCACCGATCAATAATGGAGCAGCCATAGTAAGGATACTGTTGACCTTCTTGTTTGAAACACCGGTATTGTTTGAAACAGTTGATACCAGGTTATTGGTATTTGATGAGCCACCCATGATGGTGCTTAACAGATTTGTACCCAGGTCAGTATTCTGTGAAGAAGTTACCTGCTGAGTATTGGTCTGCGTGGTCTGAGACAGCAGATTCATCAGATTGTTTGAAGTATTCTGATTGGTAGCTGACTGAGATAATGATGATACTAATGTTGGTAATGCATTAGATACAACATTTGTAGCCTGCTGATTGGTTACGCCGGCAGACTGAGCAACTGCGTTTACTGTATCTCCACTCATTACCTGATTTAATAATAAGCCTAATAATTGATCCATGATTATTTCTCCTTCTTGAATTTATTATATTATAACACGCAGGAAACAATAATTTAAATAGTTTGAAACACATGCGTTTGTAACAGTTACACAATTGTTTTAGAATATAGCTATGCAAACAAACAGCCAGATGAATAACCGTAAATACATACCAATATTACCGGAGAACTATCCCATTTTGAGCGGCAGTGGTTTAAAGATGATTGCGGTAATAACCATGATCATTGATCACATTGCCAGTGTTTTTCTGCGCAGTAATCAGACCATGATCTTTACATTCATCGGTAATGGCGTAAACCTGTATACGGCCATGCGGTTCATCGGCAGAATCAGTTTTCCATTATACTGTTTCCTGTTAGTGGAAGGCTTCATCTTCACTTCTGACCGTAAGAAATACGGCTTAAGATTACTGGTTTTTGCCCTGATTTCCGAAGTGGCCTGGGACCTTGAACATTTTAACGGTTTCAGCCTGAGTTCGCAAAATGTGTACTTTACTCTTCTGCTTGGCTATCTTGGTCTTAACTTGTTGGAAAACATCAACAAGACTTCTCTTACACTGACAAAGGGTTTAATGATGTTGGCCTTAATAGCATTGTCAGTCATTGGCAAGTCAGACTATGGCATCAGCGGGTTTGGTTTCATAATCATGTTATATGTATTAAGAACGCAGCCACTGTTTCAGGCCATTGTCGGCAGCTGCTTTCTTTCCAGCCGATGGCAGGCCGGTTTCGCCTTCATTCCAATAAACCTCTACAATGGTGAAAGAGGATTCATCAATACCAGATTGAAGTCAATCATCTTCTATCTGATTTATCCGGTTCACATGTTGATCCTTTACTACATAAAACTAAAGACTATCGGTTACTGATAGTCTTTTTACTTGAAGTATTCAATTATGATCTTAGCCTGCTTATCCCCTACTACTTCCTTGAGGTCTTCATAACTTGCCTCTTCTATTTTCTTAAGCGTAGAAAATTTTCTTAAAAGCTGCTTCTTACGTTTAGGTCCAATGCCCGGAATGTCATCCAGTGTTGAATGAGTCATTTCCTTGCTTCTGACCTTCTTATGGAAGGTTATTGCAAATCTGTGCACTTCATCCTGCATTCTGGTTAGCTGGAAGAATAATGGTGATTCTCTATCGATCATGATGTTATTTAATTCACTGTCCATTAAGGAAGCCGTCTGGTGCTTGTCATTTTTAACCAGACCGAATATCTTAACATCAAGTTTCAGTTCATCAACGATCTCCTTGGCTGCCTTGATCTGTGGTATGCCACCATCCACGATGATCATGTCAGGTAGGGCCGTATTCTCCTTTATTGAACGGAAGAATCTGCGGTACAGTACTTCCTGCATGTTGGCATAGTCGTTATTACGGTTATGAACTCTGTATAAACGGTAATCCTTCTTGCTGGTGGCCCCGTCAATGTAAACGACCATGGCACCAACCGCATACTCACCTGATATGTGAGAGTTATCATAAAGCTCTATTCTATGAGTATTGCAATTAGTCAGTTCTCTTAATTCGTTCATGACTGACTCAGTGCTCTTGATTTCCTTATTGACGATGGCAAACTTCTGTTCCAGATTGATCTGCCCGTTCTCTACCGCCAGGGCCAAAAGCTTGCGTTTCTGACCTCTGATAGGCTGAACGATTTTACAATCCAGTATTTCACTTAATGATTCAATGTCGATGCTCTTATCAACGATCAAGGTCTTAGGAGCAGGATTGTGCTGGTAATACTGAATCAAGTAGGAAATGAATGTTTCTTCAGGATCATCATATATTGGTTTCAGCAGTAAATGCTTATGTAACAGTTTACCCTTACGGTACAGTAAGCCGACGATGGACATGAAGCCCTTATCTACGTAGTAGGCAAAGACATCTTCATCCTGTCTGCCATTGGCCTGAACCTGTACCTTGGTAGTAACGTGTTCAACTGCTTCCAATAAACTCTGACACTTGGCAGCCTGTTCAAACTGCAGGTTTTCCGAGAATCTGTTTCTTCTCTTAATCAGATCATCAGTGATTTCCTTGGTGTTACCGTTCATGAAGGTAACGATGTCATCAACGATCTTACTGTAGACATCCTTCCCTATTTTAAATTCACAAGGTCCCAAGCACTGTCCCAGGTGATAGTAAAGGCATACCTTATTAGGCATTGTCTTACATCTTCTTAACGGGTAAAGCTGCTGCAAGAGGTCAACCAGTTCATGAGCATGTCCGGCATTCGGATATGGTCCGAAGTATTTGGCATTCTTCATTCTCTTGGCATCTCTTACTACCTTGATGGTTGGATAATCTTCCAATGTCAGTCTGATGTATGGGTAAGAAGCATCATCCATGAACATGATGTTGAATCTTGGCTTATACTGTTTAATCAGATTGTATTCAAGGATCAGAGCTTCCTTTTCACTAGGAGCTACGATATAGTCAAAATCGACAACGTTACTGACCATCTTGGTCGTCTTGTTGTCGTGAGTTCCTACAAAATACTGACTGACTCTGTTCTTGAGTTTCTTGGCCTTACCAACGTAAATGACTTCCCCGTGCTTATCCTTCATCAGATAACAGCCCGGTTCCATTGGCAAGGTCAGTAGCTTATTTTTCAACATTTTCTAATTGTCCTTTAGGGTAACTATTGTAGCACCGGAACCACCCTGATTGCCATCAGCGTACTCATATTTCTTAACAAACTTAGTTTTCTTTAACTTATTCCAGACTGCCGTTCTCAAGGCACCGGTTCCCATGCCGTGAACAACTCTGACAAATGGTGCATTTGCCAGTAAGGCGTCGTCAAGGAACTTTTCCAATACCGGCATTGCTTCTTCTACTCTCATGCCGATCAGGTTACATTCCACATTAAAGCTGGATGTTCTCTTGACTTTGGCTCTGGTTGTTTCAACCTTCTTTACCGGCTTACTGGTCTTTACCAGATTGCCTAATGAAGATTTGATCTTGGTTCCGCCACATAATACCGTGGCATTCTTCTTATCTAAGGTAATGATTTCACCAACCTGATTGGTTAAGGTTATTCTGACATAATCCCCCACCTTTAACGGTTCATCATCATTAATGATTTCTTCCTCTTCATCATCCTCAATTAATTCATTGAGCTTATGTTTCAGTTTGGCAACTTCATTCATCTGATAGTTCTTCTGAGCCTTTAACTCTTCAATGATCTCTTCAGATTCTTCCTTAGCCTCTTCAACTATTTCATAAGCCTCCTGCTTGGCCTTGGCGATGATGTTCTGCTTGTCGACCTGTAACTTGGCATTTTCATCCTTGAGTCTGTCCTGTTCCTTATTAACTTCAACGATCTTTCTTTCCAGTAATTCAGATTGCTGGTTGACTAACTCAAGCTGTTTCTGCAGATTTTCCATGACTCTGTCTTCAGGAGTCTGCTGGGCAAGTTTGAATTCTCTGGCCGCTTCTAAGATTGTTCTGTTCAAACCATAACGGGAAGCTATTTCCAAAGCATTTGACTGACCGATGGTATTCTCCAAGTATCGGTAAGTCGGCTTTAAGTCGACCTGGTCAAATTCAACAGATGACAACATGATGTCATCGTATTGCTGGCCATAGGCCTTTAGCTTGGCATAATGAGTCGTAGCCATAGTATAGATGTTCTTCTTACGGAAGTAATCCAGTACGGCACTGGCAATTGCCTGACCTTCTACCGGGTCAGTGCCGCTGCCTAATTCATCAAGAATTACCAGACTCTTATTGGTTGCCTCATTACTGATGCGGGCCAGATTCTGTATATGCGCGCTGAAAGTAGACAAATCATCCTGAATTGACTGATTATCGCCAATGTCATAGTAGACATTGTCATATACTGGAATACTGGCATATTCACATGGTAAGGCCATGCCACTTAAGTGCATAATCGTAAACAAGCCAACAAGCTTCAATGATACGGTCTTACCACCGGTATTAGGACCGGTTATCAGAATGGTCTTTATCGGTTTTACAATGTGATAGCTGTTGGCTACTACCTTCTTAGGGTCGATCAGTGGGTGTCTGCCCTTTTCAATGATCAGATCCATGTCTTCATTTATTTCACCAACGATAGCATCTTTTTCCTTAGCCCATCTGGCCTTGGCAAAGATACTGTCTAATAAGCCCAAAGTTTCTACGTTACCTAAATACCTGTTGCCATCTCTCTTTACTTCCTGGGACAAGGCATGAAGAATACGCTGAACTTCTCTCTTTTCAGCTTCATAGGTATTCTGTAACTCATTATTCAAAGGCACGATCTCAGCCGGTTCAATGTAGGTAGCCTGATTTGATGAAGACTGGCCATATTGAATGCCGGATACCGTGTTCTTATAGTTGTTCTTGATCAGAATGACACTTCTGTCATTTCTCTTGGCAATGATGTCATCCTGTAAATACTGGCTGTTTCTGGCCATGAACTGTGACAGTCTTGAAGCAACACTGCTCTGTAACTGCTTGATCTGCTTACGCAGACGCTTCAGTTCTACAGACGCGTTATCAACTACTTCATTACTTCTGGAAATGCAGGAAGTAATGTGAGTAGCGGTAAGTTCCATGGCCTCTAAAGTATCAACGAGTTCCATGATCTCGTTTTTGTCACATTCGCAATTCTTGCAATAGTTCTTGATTTCTCTTATTGCATAGCTCTGGTCAGCTACTTTCAAAAGGTCCGCACACGTCAAAGTGGCATCCTTGATTGCCAGGGATACCGCGTTGCTTATGTCGTAGACTCCGCCAAAAGGCATGGAGCCGTATTTTATTGTCATCTGCAGAGCCTGCTTGAGTCTTTCCAGATTTAACTTTACCGCCAGCTTACTGAAAAGCGGTTCAGTGTTTTCGATAATCTGATGGCCAAGCGAGAAACTGCAGTAACTGCTTATTTGCTGCTTTATTTCCTTAAATTGTAAGCCATCGTAATTCTGTTTCATCTTAATTTCCTAAATAATTGTTTATTACATTTACATCAATGCCATAGCCTGTAAGGAATTCTCTGATGGTTTCACTTGAAACCTTGGACTTGCTTAACCAGTCTATGATACTCTTAATGTCTTCTTCGGTTAATGACAGTGGATCAGAAATCATCTTCTGAATAGCCACATTCTCACTCATTGAGTTATTAAGTATGGTACTTAAGGCTTCTGAAGCACCCTGTACGTACTTAAAGGCAGTATTTTCAATTACATCTTTTCCATTCTTTACCAATGCCCCATTTAATACCATGGTCAATACCATGAAGAAAATGAATGTTTCCAAGCCACCTAAAACAGCGCCTAAGATACCGTTAACTTCCTTAACGATTGGTATTTCGGTAATGGCCTTAAATACCGGCTTGATGATTGCCAGTATGATGATGCAGACGATGAAGATAACCAAGAACCAGAGATAGTAATTAAGTCTGGTATAGACGATGTCTCCAACGTTTGTTTCAGAAAATGGCGCCAAAGCCTTTGGGTAAAGATTAATAATGCTGGCAATGCCATCTGCCAGTATCCAGGAAACGAAAATTGAAGCTACTACTCCAAGTATTCTCAATATGCCCCATATGAGTCCCTGCTTGTATCCCATGATCAGAGATACAATTAACCATATGGCCATGATTATATTAACCAAAGGAAATAAATTTTCCGAAATATACATTTTGATCCTCCTCAGATATCGACATTATAACATAACTTCCGCAAATTGCGAATTCTTGAGAATATGTGATAAGATGATGATATGAACAAGGTATATTTAGGTAATGATGAAATTATTAACAGGATAGTCAGCTCTTTTGATAAGGAGTTTTTTACTGAGCCACCACAATATGCCAGTTACCGTATTAAATATGACAACTGCATCATTACCATTTACGAAAGCAAGAAGATAATGTTCCAGGGCGAAAATGCCGGCATTTATGCCGCAACCTTTTTCCCGGAAAAAGAAGTGATCTTACCGCAATGCGGCAGTGATGAAGTAGGAACCGGTGACTACTTTGGCCCGGTATGCGTTTGTGCCTGTTATATTGATGAAAAGATCTATGACAGTATCAAGCAATACAACATCGTTGATTCCAAGCAACTGACTGATGCTTACATTAATAAGATCGCACCTGTTTTGATAAAAAAGGTACCGCACAGCTTACTTATTCTTTCAAACAGAAAATATAACGAGGTCATTAAGACAAATAACCTTAATAAAATCAAGGCCCGTATGCATAACAAGTGCTATCTGAATCTGATTGACAAGGGTTATAAGATGCCCGAATTAGTGGTAATAGATGATTTCTGCGGTGAAACAAAATACTATAACTACATTCGTTATGAGAAGAACATCGTCAGAAACATCACCTTCGAAACCAAGGCTGAAAACAAGTACATTGCGGTTGCCTGTGGCGCAATCATTTCAAGATACGCCTTCTTAGAATCAATGAAGGCCATGAGTGAGCAGTATGGCGTAACCTTCCCTAAGGGCGCTGGCAAGCAGGTTACCGAATTTGCCCGTAACTTCATGAAAGATCATGATGAAAATGATTTATTGAACGTTGCCAAGTACAACTTCAAGAATACGGAAGAGATTCTTTAACATGAAGGAAATATATGTAGGAACATACGAAGATGACGGCATTTACAAGATCAGCTGTAAAGCTGGTCATTTTACTTTGCCGGAAAAATTCTGTGACATTTCAGGCTGCAAGTATCTTTCCAGCATGGATGATAAACTGATTGCCATTTATAAGGAAGATGACGAACACTCAGGAGTAGCAGTGATAAACAAAGACGGTACAATAGAAAACACGCTGGCATTTGAAAGGATCACTTCCTGCTTCATTACTTACCATAATGGCAGGATCTATACTGCCAATTTCCATGAAGGAACCGTAAGTGTTATTGCATATGACAATAATGAATTGAAACTGGAAAAGAAAGTATTCATTAAGGAAAAAGCCGGATGTCATCAGGTATTATTCCATAAGGATTTGATACTGGTTAACGCCCTTTTTATGGACAAGATATACATCTATAATCAGAATTTTGATTTAATTCAGACAATTGGTTTCCCTGACGGTACCGGTCCAAGACATGGCGTATTCTCAACTGACAGAAAGTATCTCTATCTGGTTTCGGAGTTATCCAATGAAGTATTTGTCATCAGAACAGCTGATTGGCAGATACTGAATAAAATCAGACTTACTGATGTAGAAACAGCCAGATCAGCTGCCATTCGTCTGGTAAATGACAGGCTTTATGTTTCTGTCAGAGGCACAGATAAAGTTCATGTATTAGCAGTAAAAGATGAATCATTATCATTGATTAATTGCCTTGACTGCCATGGCAAGTCACCTCGTGACATGATCGTCGTTGATGATAACATCATCTGTGCCAATCTTCAGTCAGATTCTGTAACTGTTATCAAGAATGACTCTTCATATCTGACCTTCAAGATACCAAAGGCAGTATCACTGTACACTGATTAACCAAATAAATGGGTGCTTACTCAAGCACCCATTTTCTTATGTCATCAAGCTGTTTCTGCAACTCTGGTCTGTCCAGATGTTCGTCACTCAAACTGCCTATTATTCTTTCCAGCTTTCTGGCCTTCTGACTGTAACATTCCAGGAAGACCTCTGATTTTTCTTCCAGTAATACCGGTCCGTATTTGATCTGCTCTTCAGAAAGCTTCTGAATTCTCTTTGTTACAACAAGTATTTCATAATACTTGTATTCCTTAATGATTGTTTCATCAATGATGGCATATTCATTTTCATTAAGCCACTTACGCATCTTATCAACATCGGTATTTACCTGGATGATGACTTTATCTGCTTTGGCAAACTTATCTTCAGAAGCAGTCATGATGTCAATGACGGTATGATAGCCCATGCCTGCCATTACTATTACATCGGTAACTGTATCTATCTGTTTCAAGCCATCAGATAATACTGTTTCTATGTCATTAAAGCCAGCTTCTGCAAAATTCTTTCGGCCCTGACTTAATGGGCCTTCCTTACTGTCGCCACAGATTATTCTTGAAGTATTACCCTTCTGTCTTAAGTAAATGGCCAGATAGCCATGATCACAGCCAACATCCGTTACACTTTCATTATCATTAATGAGATCTCCGATTGTTCTTAATCTCTTACTTATCATAGCGTTTCTCCATGAAGTCAGAGAGATTCTGACTGTTCTTAAGTTTTAACAGATTACTGTTGATGATCTGCCTTACCCCCTCCTTGGTTAAGGAGAAGTGTTCGGCAATCTGCTGCAAGGTCAGTGAGACATTGTCATCCAGACCAAAACGCATCCTGATGATTTGAGCATCTCTTTCTGGGATCTGTTGGAGTGATTCTCTTAAGTAATCCTGTAAGATCTTGGTATCGATCTCTTCCATGAAGTCAGTTTCATCAGCGATGATGTCATATAAGCTTATTTCACCATCATCATCCAATGGCTTATCCATGGAAATGGCATCAAAGCTGTAGTTAAGTAATTCTTCTACTTCCTCTACACTTATTTCCATTTCCTTAGCAATCATTTCACTGGTAGGTTTTTCTTCCAGTTCCTGTTCCAGTTTCTTCTGTACTCTCTTTAGCTTCTGTAATGTTTCACCCAAGTTAGCCGGTAAATATATGACATGGTTCTGGGTTATGGCTCTGCTTATGGCCTGTCTGATCCAATACTGGGCGTAGTTGGCAAACCTTACACCCTTATTTGCGTCAAAACGGTTAACAGCCTTTAATAAACCAATATTCCCTTCCTGAATCAGGTCGTTAATGGTTAACTGTGAGCCCTGATACTTACGGGCAATTGCCACTACCAATCTTAAGTTAGACTTGATCAGAGTTTCTCTGGCGATCTTATCCCCATTTTTTATTTTCTCTGCCAGGGCCACTTCCTGTTCTCTTGTCAATAAAGGATACTTGGAAATATCAACATAATAGGCGTTATCAATTGTCTCAGGAATGCTTTCATCAACCAGTTCAATGGTTAAGTCATTCTGGTTTATCCACACAATAAAATCACTGATCTGTTCATCAGTCAGCTTATATGTTTCTATTGTCAGATCAATGTCTGTATCTTCAATTGTTCCCTTTGATTTCTTTAACAGTAACAAGGCCTGTTTAGCAGCGGTGAGTTTATTCATATTAAACTAATTATCTAAAAAAAAAGCACTTTTGTGAAGTGCTTATTTTAAATTAGTAACATCGATCCTTGTTGGTGCGCTGTCGACTTCGCCAATGTTGGCACTGCGTGAATTGTTAGTGAAGTTCAACAGGTTTCCCAAAATGCTGGTCAGATCTAAACCGCTTGAAGTATTGTTTGTTGTGGTGGTAGTAGTCTGACCGTTAGATACCTTTTCCTTTAAGGTTGTTAAGGCCTTGTCTTCCTTGAATGAACCAACGAAGTTACTGAAGGCTGTAGCTGCACTCTGTAAGTTTTCTTCATCAGTGATCAGACCAAAGATGTACTTACTGCCCCAGTTGATGTAAACACCACTGTTGGTATTTGTCTGTGTACCACCGCCAATTAATGAAGTTAACAAGCCCATCATGTTATTGGCATTTGTTTGTTGGGCAGCACTGGTCAGATGGAATTCAAAGCCACCGACATCGGCACCGAGTAACAGGTAGTTGGTCTTTCTGTTAGCTGTGTACTTATACTGCAACAAGATAGATTCATTGACTAATGAAGCCAGTTCAAATTTTAACTGTGAGTTGTTGAACTGCTTTGCCAGTTCATTGGCATCAGCCTGCCATGCCTTCTTGGCTGTGGCATCATTCTGACCATAGTAGCTTGGTAAGGTTCCCTTTCCTACCTGAGTCAGCTTGGCATTTACGAAATAGCCGGTTAAGGAATTAACGTATTCGTCAAATGCTGTAAGTCTCCTCATTGGTGTATTGAAGTACTTATCCATTGCCCCATCCTTATGTACTTCATCCTGAGCAATGCCGTTTCTGACATCTAAGAAGTTTTCGCCGCTTCTGACAAACATGGTAACGGTATTATCAGTATTAGTTACCTGTGCGATAGAAACAAACGGTTCTTCCTTACTCTGGAAAGTGTTCTGGATCTCAGCACCATATTTCCAGCCTGCAGGAATGTTGGCTGTACCAATGGTAGTCTTGGTAGCCGTATCAACGAACTTAACTGCCACCATCTGTTTTCTGGCTGCTGATGTTGTACTGGTTGTAGTGTTGGTTGTTGTGTTATTGACAGTAGAAGCCGGCTTAACTGTAGAAGTCGTGGTTCCGGTTGCCTTCTTACTTGTTACTCTGGCAGCTGCTCCACATAAAGGACAGAATAAAGCATCTCTGGTACTGTCAAATTCAAACTCAGTATTACACTGACTGCATTTGTATACTCTTAAGCTCATATTATTTTCCCTCTTATTTCTTTCCTTTATTATAGCATTATCCATGATAAAAAACACAACCGGTATTGGCCGATTGTGCTGTTATATAATGTTAAACTTTATCTACGAAATCCTTTAAACGCTTGCTCTTGGTTGGATGCTTTAACTTACGTAAGGCCTTGGCTTCGATCTGTCTGATTCTTTCACGGGTTACGTTGAATTCCTTGCCAACTTCTTCAAGGGTTCTGGTTCTGCCGTCAATCAGACCGAATCTTAACTGTAAGACCTTTCTTTCACGGTCAGTTAATAACTGTAAGACGCTTTCGATTTCATCCTTTAATAACTGTCTGGTTGCGTATTCATCCGGTGATAAGGCTTCCTTGTCTTCAATGAAGTCACCTAAGTGGCTGTCATCTTCTTCACCGATTGGTGTTTCCAAAGATACTGGATCAAGAGCGATCTTCTGGATCTCTCTGACCTTTTCCGGTGATAAGGTTCCGCCTAACTTTTCAGAGATTTCTTCAGCTGATGGTTCTCTGCCTAATTCCTGAACAAGCTGTCTCTGTACTCTGGTCAGCTTATTGATGGTTTCAACCATGTGAACAGGGATACGAATTGTTCTGGCCTGGTCAGCGATGGCTCTGGTAATGGCCTGTCTGATCCACCATGTTGCGTAAGTAGAGAACTTAAAGCCCATTGATGGTTCAAACTTTTCAACGGCCTTAACCAAGCCCATGTTGCCTTCCTGGATCAGGTCTAAGAACAGTAAGCCTCTGCCGACATACTTCTTGGCAATGGCAACTACCAGTCTTAAGTTACTGCTGGTTAAGATGTCCTTGGCTTCCTGAGCCTTGGCTGGGAAGTCTTCTCTCTTCTTGTATTCTTCATTCTTGGCTAATAAACTTGTACGCTTGGTTTCAAGTTTCTTCTTTTCTCTCTTGATGGCAGCGAGTTCCTTCTTTTCTTCTTCGGTTTTCTCGTTTTTGCCCTTCTTAGCCAGTTCATTTTCTCTTTCCTGAATTTCATTCAGTCTGATTTCAATGTTTTCAACTTCAATTAAGAGTGTTGGATCACCATGAATAGTATAGGCAACCTTCTTTTCTTCTTCCGGCTTCAATAGTGGTACGCGGCCGATTTCCTTTAAGTACATCTTGACGTTATCACTGGTCTTCATTGAAGAGTTGTCAGCGTAATTTGCCTTGAGGTCGTTCAGGAATTCTTCATCGTTTTCATCAGAAAGATAGTCATCTTCATCAATGACGTCTTCATCTACGTCCAGGTCATCCAGATTATCGTCTAATACGACATCTTCTTCCACACCGATATCAGGTGTTTCTTCTTCCAGTTCAAGCGTATCATACCAGTTCATGACACTGTCTGTTTCAGCATCAGTTAATTCCAGAGACTGTAAGAACTTCTTGATGTTCTTATAGTCTTCATTTGAAAGGCTTAAGCCGCCAACCTGTTCGTTTATGACATCTTCCGTAATAGGATTACCGGTCTTACTGTATTCCGCAAAGTAATCCTTTATTTTCTGTAAATTCTGTTTTTCAGCCATGTTATTACCTCCTATTTCGCTTTCAGTAATGTCTTACGCTGTTTGCGCAGATTAACTATTTCCTGCAGGATCCTGGCCTGCACGGTTGAATCAGTGTAGTTCTTCATCTCCTGGTTTTTCTGAGCGATCTGATCATCTATTACACTGACCTTGATTCTGTTTATGGCATCGGTAAATACCCTGTTATCGATCTTGTCTTCTATCAGATCATCATCCACTATCTCAAATACCAGAGCCTTCAGTCTTTCATTTTCCAATGAACCAACAAACTCAGCAACGTTCAGCTGATCATGATAGTTGTAATAATCGACAATGTACATTGCCAGAGTATTACTATCTCTGTTTCTCAAGAAGTTGAGTTCCTTCTTGTAAGTGTCACACATCTGCTTGGAATTAAGCATCTGTTTCAATATCGTTCTTTCCGCAATGGTCACACCATCCTTGTTTCTGGTAATGACCTCAACGGTTTCAACTTCTCTTCTTTCCGGCTTTGGTGAAACGACATTCTTATCGAATACAGTCGTCTGGAAACCGGTTAAGGAAGACAGTCTGTTTATGTAGTTTTCTCTGTCAAAGCTGTCATTCAGCTTGTTTATCTCCTGCATTACCTTGCTGGAGAATTCCTTCTTGGACGTATAGTTTGACAGGTTATACTGCTTCTGGAAATAAGTGAAAATGAATTCGATCCAGCTGATGGCATTTGTGACCATGGTCTTTAACATGTCACCACCACCGCTGTTAACGATCTCATCCGGGTCCTTGTCAGTACTGTTGTTAAGAACCATTACTTCAAAGCCTAAGCTCTGAGCAAGACTTCCTACCTTGTAAATGGCATTTTGTCCCGCCTTATCGCCATCAAAGCCCATTACCAGTCTGCTGGTTATTCTCTTTAAGGAAAGTAACTGGTTTCTGGTACAGCTGGTACCCATGGAGCAGACCGCATTACTTATGCCGGCCCTATCAAAGGCAATGACATCCATTGGCCCTTCCGCCAAGACCATGAACTTGTCTCTTCTGGCGATATCCTTGGCCCTGTGGAAATTAAACAGTACTTCACTCTTCTTGAATAACGGTGTATCTGTTGAGTTGATGTACTTGCTAGGGTTATTTGGATCCAATGTTCTGGCGGTAAAGCCGATTGGATGGCCATCCCTGTCATGAATCGGAATCATCAGACGGTCATAGAAGACGTCGGCGATTCCCCTTTCAGTTAATCTGGCCATGTTGGCTTCAATGATGTCCTTATCCTGATAGCCCTTCTTGCTTAAGAAGTTATAAAGAACATTGCCGCCCGGATTATAGCCGAACTGATACTTTTCTATTACCTCATTAGACAGTTTGCGGTTGGTAAGATAACTCTTTACCTTTACCCCTGCCTGACTGTTTAATTCGTGCTGGCAATATATAACAGATTCTCTTAAGACCTTATGCAGGTTTGTTTCGACAAATGTATTGGTATACTCGCTGCCAAAATCATACTTATAGTCGATCAGGTCAGCGACTTTCTTTACCGCTGTAACATAATCAACATTCTCGTATTTCTGAACGAAGCCGAAGACGTCACCGGCCGTACCACACACAAAGCACTTGAAGATCTGCTTGTCCTTGGAAATGCTTAGTGATGGGTTATGGTCATCGTGAAAAGGACACATTGCCACATAGCCGTTACCTTTTCTGATGACTTCTATGTAGTGCCCTATTACATCTTCAATGTTGGCTTTCTGCCTTATTTCATTTATGACTTCTTCAGGTATTCTGGCCACCTGTATCCTCCTAGAATTCGATCATCTTTTCGATGTAAGCTCTTAAATCGTCAATCTTGATTCTTTCCTGAGCCATGCTGTCACGATGTCTGACCGTTACACAGCCGTCATTTTCAGTATCGAAGTCAACGGTAATGCAGATTGGTGTACCAATGGCATCCTGTCTGCGGTATCTCTTACCGATGCTTCCGGTTTCATCATATTCAACATCGAAGTACTTGGCTAAGTCACGGTAGATTCCCTGAGCCTTTTCACCTAACTTCTTCTGTAATGGCAAAATGGCTGCCTTAAATGGTGCCAAGGCTGGATGGAAATGCATGACGATTCTTGAATCCTTATCGCCGTTTTCCTTAACAAGTTCTTCTTCATCATATGCGTCGCAGCTGAAGGCTAAGAACAGTCTTTCAACACCTACGGCCGGTTCAACGCAATATGGTACATACTTTTCATTTGTATATGGATCTAAGTAAGATAAATCTTCCTTTGAATGATCCATGTGGCGCTTTAAGTCATAGTCAGTACGGTCAGCGATACCCCATACTTCACCCCAGCCTAAGGTTGGGAACATGTATTCGATGTCGCAAGTGCCTTTACTGTAGAATGCGAGTTCTTCCGGTGTATGGTCTCTCATTCTCATGTTTGCTTCTGTTAAGCCCAGGTTCAATAACCACTGCTTGCAGAAGTTACGCCAGTATGGATACCATTCATCATCAGTACCCGGCTGACAGAAGAATTCCATTTCCATCTGTTCAAATTCTCTGGTACGGAAAATGAAGTTACCAGGAGTGATTTCATTACGGAAACTCTTACCAACCTGGCCAATGCCGAATGGCAGTTTCTTACGCATTGATCTCTGTACGTTCTTGAAGTTTACGAACATGCCCTGTGCTGTTTCAGGACGCAGGTAAACAGTATTCTTGGCATCTTCCAATACACCCTGATATGTCTTGAACATCAGGTTGAACTGTCTGATGTCGGTAAAGTCATGTGAACCACAATGTGGACAGGCAATCTTGTTTTCCTTGATGTAGTTGACCATGTCTTCATTGCTCATGGCTTCGGTATTAACTGTACCGCCTGATACTTCGTCGATCAGCTGGTCAGCGCGGTACCTGGTCTTACAGTTCTTACAGTCAATTAACGGATCTGAGAAATTAGCTAAGTGTCCTGTAGCTACCCAGACTTCCGGATTCATTAAGATGGCTGACTGAATGCCAACGTTATTTGGATCTTCCTGAATGAACTTCTTCCACCAGGCCAGCTTGATGTTCTTCTTCAAGGCTACACCTAATGGGCCGAAGTCCCATGTATTTGACAAGCCACCATAGATCTCAGAGCCCTGGAAGACAAAGCCTGAAGCCTTCAGATGGCTGGTGATCTGATCAAATGTATATTTGCTCATAATAAAACCCTCCCTTAAACGATACAAAAAGTACCATCGCATTTTTCAAAAGTCAAGTTGATGATACATTTTTTATATATTTATTTGTTATATAGATTTACAAGTTCTGAACACTGCGCCAACTCTTTAAGCGCATGCCACTGTGAGTGCACAGGAATTCAACCAGAAGTGCGCTCAGCTGGTAGTCGTTGAGATTAAGACCATACAGCTTATCATAGACTTCAAAGCTGGCTTTATTGATTATTCTGAAACGCTTCAGCATTTCCACGTCAAGCGGTTTCTGATGCAGTGTCTTATTACAGTTATGGCAGATGAAGCCGCCATCGGCGATCGAAATCGTTTCGATATTAGTTGTTGACCCACAGCTGACACATTCATCAACTACCGGGGTAATGCCCAGCATGTTTAAAACATATACCACAAATACGTTGAAGGCCGTAAACGGTTCCTTATCACTGTTAAGTTTTTCAAGAGTAAGCTGCAGGATATCAAACATACTGTCATCTTCCAGCTGACTGATGATTTCAACTACTACGGAAGCTAGAGACAATCTGTCATAATCCGTTCTGATGCCCATGTATTCTTTTTTTAAATTAGCACTCTTCAATAACTGAACATCCTTATTAGGATTATAGTCAAGCAGGAAATCACTGTAATCAAACATCTGACAGGCATAGGCGTTCTTACTGGACATCTTTCTTAAGGCCTTGCCATATAAGGAAAGTTTGCCATAGTCAGCCGTATAGACGGTTATTATGGCATCTGTTTCCTTTACTTCTGTTTCCCTGATTACGATTCCTGCTATTGTGTCGTTCATTCCTTATCCAAGTATCCTAACTCTTTTAACTGTGACTGCTTGTTACGCCAGTTTTCCTCTACTCTGACAAACATTTCCAGATATACCTTTGAGCCAAGTCTTTCTTCCAGTTCCTGACGGGCAAAGGTAGCTATCTTCTTTAACATCATGCCCTGCTTACCAATTATGATGGCCTTCTGTGACTGTTTTTCAGCGACAATGACGGCTCTGATGTAAGTAACATTTGGCTTTCTGGTTACTTCTTCGATCTGTACGGCAATGGAATGAGGAACTTCCTCTTCCGTATTCATTAAGATCTTTTCTCTGATTATTTCACCCATCATGAAGCTTTCCGGGTAATCGCTGATCATGTCACTAGGATAATACTGGACATCATCAGGCAGGTATTTCTTAATTGTTTCTACCAGTTCCTGGATGTTCTTACTCTTTAAGGCTGATAACGGAATGATCTCATCAAAGGCATCCTGATCAACCTTATTCAGATATTCTATGAGTTCCTGCTTGTTTAGTTTATCAACCTTGTTGATGATCAGGAACTTTGGCTTGTTTACTTTTTTAATGCTTTCAACAATGATGTCATCGCCCTTATTCCATGGCTTACTGGCATCTACCAGTAACAGAATAACATCAACATCCCCTACGGCATCATATGCTCTCTGCACCATGGAGGCAGATAATTTCTGTTTGCTCTTATGGATGCCTGGAGTATCAATGAAAATGATCTGGCTGTCTTCCAAAGTCAGAATGCCACGGATGTTGTCTCTGGTAGTCTGTGGCTTTGGGGTGGCAATGGCTACCTTATGAGCCAGTACACTGTTTAATAATGTGCTCTTTCCGACATTTGGCTTGCCGATGAGCGCTACAAATCCTGCCTTAAATGCCATCTTCCAAATCCTCTGGACCAAAGATTGCCGGCATCAAATCTCTTACCAGGATCTTATCTTCCTTATCCTTTGTTGCCAAAAGGATTGGAGTATCCAGATCCAGTAATTCCGTTAATACCTGACGGCAGATGCCGCAAGGCCAGGCAATGCGGTGACCATCTGATACGATTGCCAGTTTTTCTATGTCTCCCTTACGGTAACCGTTTGAATAAGCTGCGAATACGGCGCTTCTTTCACCGCAGTTAGTTGCACCATAAGATGCGTTTTCTATATTTGCACCATAAAAGTACTTTCCATCCTTGCATAATACGCATGCACCCACATGGAAATTGGAATATGGGGCATATGAGTTCTTCATTGCCTCAAAGGCAAGGTTCAATAATTCTCTGTCTTCCATAAAACCTCCAACTAGAACGGCAAGTGCCTGATCACAAAGGCAATGCCAACGATGGCCGCAAAGATGCTGGCGACTAAGACGCCGGCAGCAGCCATGTCCTTAATATGCTTAACCGATTTTGATATTTCCGGCTCTTCCAGATTCATGATCCTTTCAACGGTGGAATTGGTGAATTCCAGGCCAATAATCAGAGCACAGAAAAGTAAGACAATGGCAATTTCATCCATTGTAAAATGCATTACTAATGATACGGTAATGGCAACAGCGGCACAGAAAAACTGAATGCGAATACTGCTGTCATACTTAATACCATGTATCAGCCCCTGAAAGGCATATCTGAATTTGTTGATTATCTTTTTCAATTTAGTCGTCCTGCCCTACAAGTTTATCCAGAATCAGTTTCTGATATCTGATCATTTCCTGTTCTTCTTCCTTGGTTTGATGATCAAAGCCATTCAGATGAAGCAGGCCATGAGTAAACAGGAAACAGATTTCTCTTTTTTCGGAATGCTGATAATCTACAGCCTGTCTTCTGGCAGCGTCAATGTTAATGAAAATGTCACCTAACTCCTCAGGGATGTAATCGATCTCATCCTTGTTATCAGCCAAGGCAAAGGAAATGACATCCGTTGGTCTGTCGATGTTACGGTAATCACGGTTGATCTGATGAATCTGCTCATCATTAACAAAGATAACACTGACGGCTACCCTTTTCGGTAAATCAAGTACTTCTCTGGCGTTATTCAGTATTTCTCTGAAATATTCCTTGTACTTCAAATAACCACGGTAGTCTGTCTGATTATATACATTCAATGCCATATTAAAAACCTCTTCATTCGGCTTTATTATAACATATGGTCAGATAATATTGGCACCAAAACGATTTAAACAGCTTTCGGTAAATCTTCAAATCACCAATGTTTGGATCATACATGTAACAATACTTATCATCAAATTTCATGATCAGATAGTAGTGCTTCTTTTTACTGTCAAACATCAAATACGGAGTTTCGTAATAAGGTAATTCACTGCGATAGGCTTTTACTTCATAGCCGTACTCATTCATGACTTCCATCATGTTTAGGAATGACAATCCTTCTTCATTAACCCTGTATTCAAGTTTTCTGATAAGCTTTTCATCCACCTTGCCAGTAAATGATAATAACTTTCTTATACAGGATACTCCACAATTATCCTTTATCATATAGCTTTTTTATTAACTCGACAGGTGTGATAAATAATATCTCATTTTTGAAATCTTTTGGATTCCTTGTCACGATATAGTCAACCTCAAGACTTTCAGCAACGGCAGTTTGAACAGCATCTTCATAATCACTGTAATCATAGTTGCACGCTTTTCTTAAATCTTCTCCATTTATATCAACCACATGAACTATCAGACTTAAGTAATCATATATGATGCTTATCTGTTGGCTGTTAAGTTCCTTGCGCAAAACATAAGTACAGTCCAAAAATGACTGAACAGTCATTGATCCTTCAATCGTACCGATTTCACACGCCTTTAGAACCTGCGATGAGGCTTGCCAAAACCCGTCTCTTTTCATGAGGACATCCAGAATAACGTTCGTATCAATAAGACATTTCATATTTCTTAGACAATTCCTCATCCTTGAGAGATTTCAAGTCGTATTCATTTTCAATTACGCCTGTGAGCGCATCAGTAAGAAAGGACACTGCCACATCCTTGGGTATGAACCTTCCTATTTCTTTACCATTCTTTGTCACTATGACTTCATAACCGTTAACTATCATATCCATGTATTTCCCAAAATTATTTTTTATCTCCGTTGCACTTACAATCGCTTTTACCATAATAGCCTCCTAATATTAGCTAATTTTATTATATTTATTTTAGCTAATTTGTACAACAGAGTCCTTTCCTCCTATACACCTTTATTATTGACTTTTGAAGATTCCTAAAAAAAGAATCCCGAAGGATTCTAATTAACACTGTCAGGAATAAGTTTAAAGGTGTCATGTTATTTTATCTCACAAGTTTAAAATAGTTTCTCCTGGTATCGACAATATGGTATAGTACCACTTCCTGATTAACATTGATCTTGTAAAACACCATGTGGTGCTTAGTTATTACCAAGGCTCTGAACCCCTGTTTACTTAAAGTTCTGTTTTTAGGAACTACTCCAGCTTCTGGGAAAGTCTTCAGCACCTCCATTGCTTCTTCAATTTTTGAAAGATAATTCAGTGCAATATCTTTACTATGCGATGAAGTAGCGATGTAGTAAATAATATTGAATAATTCCTCATCAAACTTATCTGTTCTTACTAATGTATAGCTCATCAGAACTCCATTGATTCAATTTTCTTACGGATACTGGTAAATGAATCAGAAAGTGGTGCCACTCTACCTTCCCTGACATCTTCTTCTGCGTCTGCCAGATTTCTCATCAGTTCAAGTTCATCCATTATTTCCCGATATTTTTCCAGATCCAGAATAACTGAATCGCCTTTACCGTTTACTGTGAGTATGGTCGCAACATTCTTATCTCTGCATTCCTTTACAACTTCACTGTACTTATTTCTCAATTCTGAAGACGGTCTTATGATCTCTGTCATTTTTCTCACCTCTATATCAATATTTTATCACGATATTGATACCAAAGCAAAATAAATCTGTGCAATTGACCCTACCTCCCTATACATCTTTATGACCGTCATGAAAAAAATCCTAAAAAAAGAATCCCTGAGGATTCTAATTAACACAGTCGGCTACCATCTCTACAATTGTTGGATGTGGATGAACAACTTCTCTTAATTCGCTGACTGTCATTTTTTTCTGTATTACTACTGCCAGTTCACCGATCAGATTGGTTGCGTCTTCACATATCAATTGTGCCCCAATGATCTGTTCATTATCACCATTGATGATCAGCTTAAGGTAACCACTGTCAGCCTGTTCTATCAGGCACTTGCCATTGGCACCGGTCAAAGTCTTTTTGGTTATGACATTTATTCCCTGCTCCTTAGCCTGACTTTCAGTTAAGCCTACTGAAGCCATTTCCGGATCAGTATAGACACATGCAGGAATCAAGCTGTCATCTACACTCTTTTCATTACCTTGGATAACATCAATGACATTTCTGGCCTGGGCCATAGCAGTATGCGCAAGCTGAATGTTACCGCTGCGGCAGTCACCAATGGCATAGATGCCCCTGATGTTTGTCTCGTAATTCTCGTCTGTAACAATGCCCCTGTTCATTGTAACTTCAATGCCTTTGAACAGTTCAGCCACATTGGCCTTTCTGCCTGTTGCACAAAGCACTGCGTTACTTAAGACAGTCTTTTCATTACCGCTCTTATCAAGATATGTTGTTAACTTGCCTTCAGCAGTATTTTCAATATTTTTAACCTGGGCTTTTGTGAAGATTTCAGCGCCTTTTTTCTTCAGATAGACACTGATTCGGGTTGCCAGTTCCCTATCCATGTTGGGAATTAACTGATCAGCCATTTCCAGAATGGTTACTTTCTTATTAAGGTTCAGATATACGCTGGCTATCTCCAGGCCAATGACCCCACCGCCGATGATTGTCAGGCTGTCTGCCAATTCAACATCCCTTTCCAGAATGTCATCAGAAGTAATTGCCAGTTCAATGCCATCAATTGGCGGTATGGCGACTGTTGAGCCTGTACAGATGACAATGTTACCGGCTTCATATTCTTCGCCATTACATTCGATCGTATTGTTTCCCATAATTACGGCCGAACCGTTTATCACGGTTATCTTCTTACTCTTAAGACCTTTTTCAATGCCGCTTCTTAAAGTATCAACAACGTTGTTCTTCCTGTTTAATACCGCACCATAGTCAAAACTCTTATCACTTACACTTATTCCTATTTCAGCCAGCTTATCCAGTTTTTCATAGGCTACGGCACTGTGTAACAAGCTCTTGGTTGGAATGCAGCCACGATTAAGACAGGTGCCGCCGATCTTATCCTTTTCAAATAAAATCACACCCAAACCATTTTCAACGGCCTTGAAGGCAGCTCTATAGCCAGCCGGACCTCCTCCGATTATTGCCAGATCATATTTCATCTGCTTAACCTCCTAATAGAAGACTTATGACATCTCTTTCTTCGTCATTATCAGCTATTTCATATAATGTTGAATCAATTCTTCTGCCCTTAAGCTTTGAAGGCAGTTTTATTAATTCATTTGTATTAAGACTGTCAGTATAAATGGCTGAATTACTTATCAAGCCAGCTTCTTCGCTGTACTTGACAGTTACCGTGCCCCAGGAAAAACGCTGTTCCTTTTCCTTATCAAAAGTTTCAGGCCTGTCATATTTCCACTGGCTGGAAGCGAACCTATCAGCCCTTCTTCTTATTTCATCCTTATCAAGATCTTCTTCACTTAATATGGTTGGATTTGAATTATAGGTTTCAATGAAGCTCATGATCAGTTCATTCTTCAATTCATTAACCGTAATTGAACTGTTCAGTTCATTTAGATTTATTATCCTGCTTCTGACTGATTCAACCTTTTTACTTGCCAGTTTCTTCTTACTGACATTCAGATAATCAGTAAGACTGTTTTCATTGACAGATACCATGATGGTGCCATGATGCAGACTGTTCTTATTTGTATGGTAATAGGCGTGGCCGGAAAACTTTCTGCCGTCAATCGTCAGATCATTACGCCCATTTACTTCCGCCTTTATGTTTAATTTTTTTAAAGCATTAAGTATTACCTCATCCTGTTTTGCCAGATCAAAGTCAGCATCGGAAGTAATGAAGGTAAAATTCAGGTTACCTGTATCATGGTAAACGGCACCACCGCCTGAAAGTCTTCTGGCCAAATGACCGCCATCTTCTTCCAGTTTCTGAATGTTTACTTCATTGTAACTGCTCTGATTTCTGCCTATGACTACCGTTCTTTCATTCTGCCACAGATACATGGTCATACTATTAACAGGAAGAGTATCCAAAAGATACTCTTCCAAGGCAATGTTATGATATGGATCAAATGAATCAGTTTCGATGTAGAAAAGTTTACTGATCATTTTCAAACTCGTAACGTAAGATTGGCTTACGGGCAGCTTCTACCTCATCCGGTCTTCTGATCAGACAGTTATGAGGAGCTTCGTGCAGATACTCAGGATCTTCATGAGCCATCCTGGCTATTTCAATGAATATTTCAGCGGCTTCATCCAGAGTTTCCTTACTTTCGGTTTCCGTTGGCTCCAGCATTAATGCTTCATGAACGATTAATGGGAAGTACATTGTCGGAGGATGAATACCGAAGTCAAGAGACTGCTTGGCAACATCCATGGCACTTACACCTGTTTCGTGTTTCATCTTATCAAGAGACAAGACGAATTCATGCATGCAGATCTGATCATAGGCTACATCATAGTAACCCTTTAACTTGTTCATTAAGTAGTTGGCATTTAATACCGCATTACAGCTGGCTTCCTTAATGCCTTCCTTACCTAATGACTTGATATAGGTCAAAGCCTTAACGACAACCAGGAAGTTACCGTAGAAGCTTCTTACCTTACCCATTGAATTCTCGGCAACATCGAGATAATAGTTACCGTCCATGTTTTTACTTACCGTATATTTTGGTAAGAACTGCTTTAAGAATTCCTTACAGCCTACCGGGCCTGAACCAGGACCGCCACCGCCATGCGGTGTGCCAAAGGTCTTATGCAGATTCAGATGGATACAGTCAAAGCCCATGTCACCAGGTCTGACAGTTCCCATGATCGCATTCATGTTGGCACCATCGTAGTAACATAAGCCACCGGCTTCATGTACTATTCTGGTTATTTCAAGGATATTAGGATCAAATAAACCTAAGGTGTTTGGGTTTGTCAACATTAACCCTGCTGTATCTTCGCCAACCGCATTTCTCAAGGCTTCCAGATCAACGCCACCGTTTTCATTTGAAGGTACGTTAATTACCTTAAAGCCGGCCATTGTGGCACTGGCTGGGTTTGTACCATGAGCTGAATCCGGCACGATGATGTTGACTCTCTTTGTGTCGTTACGGCTCTGATGATACTTTCTGATCAACAGTAAACCGGTATATTCGCCATGAGCACCAGCCGCCGGCTGGAATGTCATGTCATCCATGCCTGTTATTTCACATAACAGTTCCTTAGCTTCATAGATTACCTGCAAGGCACCCTGTAAAGTTGACTGTGGCTGTAAAGGGTGAATGGCAGTAAAGCCTTCAAGTGCTGCAGCCTCTTCATCAATTCTAGGGTTGTACTTCATGGTACAGCTGCCTAACGGGTAGAAGCCGTCATTTACACCATGAGCCTGCTTGGCAAGCCTGGTATAATGTCTTGATAAATCTACTTCACTTATCTGCGGTAAACGCAGTTCTTCTTTTCTTAATAATGATTCATCAAATGAATACTCAGGTACATCACATGGCGGTATCAGATTCATTCTTCTGTTTTCCTTACTTAATTCAAATAACAGTTTCATGATTATAACGCCTCCTTAATGATGCTGATCATTTCATCGATTTCGGCCTTGCTGTTCATTTCCGTGCAGCACCATAAAATGTTGTTGCTGATTGGTAAACCTGCCAGATATCCCTTTTCAGCCAGCTGCTGAACGATCTGGCGGCATTCTCTTGGACAGCTCATGTAGAACTCATTGAAGAATGGTTTGTCTGAAATAAGTTCAAAGCCCTTGATCTTACTTAACTCTGCAGCCAGATAATGAGCATTTGAAGCACTGTTTTTAGCCACCTGTCTGATGCCGTCAGGTCCCATGGCGGCACAGTATACAGAAGCAGTCATGGCACATAATGCTTCATTTGAGCAGATGTTGGAAGAGGCTTTTTCTCTTCTGATGTGCTGTTCTCTGGCCTGTAAGGTCAATACGAAACATCTGTTTCCCTTGGCATCCTTTGTCTGACCAACGATTCGGCCAGGCAGTTTTCTCATTAATTCCTTCTTACAGGTCATGATGCCCAGGTATGGACCGCCAAAGCTTAATGGCAAGCCTAAAGGCTGACCTTCAGCAACACAGATATCGGCATCAACTTCCTTAGCATTCTTTAATAATGCCAAGGCAATTGGGTTAGTTGAAAAGATTACCTTTGCCCCAGCATCATGTGAAATCCTGCTGATTTCTTCAACATCTTCTATGATGCCATAGAAGTTAGGTGACTGAACTAACACACCGGCAACATTTTCATTAAGTTTTTCCTTCAGGTCATCAAGATCCATGGCGAAGTCCTTACTCTTAACATAGATGATGTTAATGTTACGGCTTTCGCAATAGGTTTTGATTACCCCCATGGTTCCGATATTGATGCAGTCAGAAACAAGTACATCACTTCTCTTACGCTCTTGAACCATCATGATTGCTTCGGCAGCGGCTACTGCCCCATCATATACAGAAGCATTGGAAACATCCAGACCGGTCAGTTCACACATCTGAGTCTGGTATTCAAATATTGACTGTAAGATACCCTGAGATATTTCAGCCTGATATGGTGTGTAGCTTGTTAAGAATTCTTCCTTTGAAGTAACGCTCTTTACGATGGCTGGAATATAATGGTTATAAGCGCCAGCTCCTCTGAAAATATGCCTGTACACCGTATTCTTATCAGCCAGAGCCTTCATTTCCCTGATTACTTCCAGTTCACTCTTGCCCTCAGGAATGTTTAACTCCTTCAGCTTGGCTTCTTCAGGAACGGCAGCGTAAAGGTCATCCATTGACTTTAAGCCAATGGATTCCAACATTTCCTGCTGCTCCTGTTTAGTATTAACAACGTAACCGGACATGTTATGCCTCGTTTGCACAGACTTCTTCGTATGCCTCAGCGTCTAACAGTTCCTCAGTTCCTGTAACATCTTCAACCTTGATCAGCCATGCGTTGTAGCAATCTTCATTGATCATGGCAGTATTTTCCAGTAACTCATCATTAACTGCTGCTACCTTGCCGGTAACTGGTGAATAGACATCGCTGACAGCCTTTACTGACTCAACATCGCCGAATACTTCACCGGCTGTTACTTCATCACCTACTAACGGCAGATTAAGAAAGACGATGTCGCCCAATGCGTCCTGAGCAAAATCAGTCAGTCCTACAACGAACAGGCCATCTTCCTCTTTAACCCATTCATGAGTCTTAGTGTATTTCAATTCCTTTGGATTATTCATATTCTTCTCCTCTCCTCTGTTTCTATTTCTTTCTGCTGTAGAACGGTAATGCGATGACTTCAGACTTGATCATGCGTCCTCTGACATCTACCTCTACAACAGTTCCTAACTCTTCATATTTCCTGTCAATTAAAGCCATGGCTACGGCCTTGCCTAAGTATGGACAATGGGTGCCGCTGGTAGTATGGCCAATCTTTTCACCATTAACATAAATGTCCTGATGTTCTCTTAAGATACCTCTGTCAATTGGCTGTAAACCAACTCTGCAGATCTTTGGTTCGCCTCTCTGTAACAGTGCTTCCTTACCGATGAATTCTTCCTTATTCATCTTTACGCCGAAGTTAAGTCCTGTTTCAAGCGGTGAAATTTCATCATCCATTTCATGACCGTATAACGGCATTGAAGCTTCAAGTCTTAAGGTATCTCTGGCTCCTAAGCCGCAAGGTATCAAGCCAAACTCTTCGCCTGCTTCTCTTAAGGTCTTCCATAACTTTTCAGCATTTTCCTTGGCTGTATAGATCTCATATCCTGCCTCACCTGTATAACCGGTAAAGGAAATGATGCAATCCATGCCGTTAATGTTGACACTCTCAATTGCCGTATAGTTCTTCATTGGAATGCATTCCTCAGGCAACAGTTTCTTCATGATGTCTATTGCTCTTGGACCCTGTAAGGCAACCTGAGCCAGACTGTCAGAAATGTCTTCAATTACGGTACCTGGAAGAATGTTCTTCTTCATGTGTTCAAAGTCCTTATGTCTGTTAGAAGCATTGACTACAACAAAGTAATAGTCATCCGCGAACTTATAGACGATTAAGTCATCAACACATCCGCCGTTTTCATTGCACATTACTGAATATCTGACTCTGCCGATATTCATGTTGGTAAAGTCATTGGTCAGAATGTGATTTAAGGAAGCCAGGGCGGTTTCTCCCCTGAAGGTTATTTCTCCCATGTGGGATACATCAAAAAGCCCGCAGGCTTCTCTGACAGCCATGTGTTCCTTGATTACACCGGTAGCGTACTGTACCGGTAACAGGTAACCGGCAAAAGGTACGATCTTACCTCCTTCAGCCACATGGACATCATATAACGGTGTCTTTAGTTCCATAAATATTCTCTCCTATTAAAAACAGAGGCAGTTAAAAATCCTGCCTCTGTATCTTACCTGAAAGATTCTCCCTGTTAGGGATTGCTTCTTTGGTGCTTACGCTCTCCAGAGTTTGTCCAAAACCGGTTCTTTTGCCTGAGAGTTCTTGCTTGCCCCTTCGGCTCTGAATTAAATCAGTCTCTCCCGGTTTCTTCAGCCATTATTCTGTTTTCTACGAATATTCTAGCATTTTGACTTCTCGATAACAATTGAAGAAATCACTGTTTTTCGTAGGCCTCAATGATTTTCTGAACCAATGGATGTCTGACGACATCTTTTCTGCTCATTTCGATGATGGCTATTTCATCAATGTCCTTAACTATGCTTATGGCCTTTACCAGGCCTGATGGCTTACTTGCCGGTAAGTCAACCTGAGTTACGTCACCGGTAATGATCATCTTGGAATTAAAGCCAAGTCTGGTCATGAACATCTTTATCTGCATGCCGGTCGTATTCTGCGCTTCATCAAGAATTACAACGGCATCATTAAGAGTTCTGCCTCGCATGTAGGCCAAAGGTGCTACTTCAATTACACCCTTTTCCATCATTTTCTCAACATTTGCCTGACCGAATATTTCGGCAAATGAATCATAGATTGGAATCAGATACGGGTCTACCTTTTCCTTTAAGTCGCCAGGTAAGAAACCTAGTGATTCCCCTGCTTCAACAACAGGTCTGGTTACAATAATCTTTCTTATCAAGCCCTGTTTCAATAAGTTACTGGCGTATACTACGGCTAAGAATGTCTTGCCGGTACCGGCTGGGCCGGTAACGATGGTAATGTCATGTTTTTCAAAGGCCTCGTAAAGTGTCTTCTGACCTTTGGTTCTTAAATAAAAACTTCTGGACCCATAGCCGTTAGCTATCGGCTTCTTATAAAAAGAACTGGTTGAACCATTATTTAACAATGTGACAACATCTTCAGTGGCAATGTGCTTCTTTGACTTATAGATCTCTACCATTTCCCTGAAGATGTTTTCTGCTTCAGCCTTCTTACTTTCATCGGTAACAAAGACCTGATTGTCTTCAACACCAAGCTGGCATTTCAGACTCTCCGCAATCAGTTTCAGATTACCATCACCATTACCGAACACGTTCATGATGGTATCCACATCGTAATTATTCAGTTCCCAGACAATGTATTTTTCCAATTATTAATCCCTCACTCTTTTCTATTATTATAGCACCTTGTCAGTCAAAGTAGTAACTGAACCTGTTTCTTTGATATTTCAGAATGCTAATCACCCTGTCTCTCAGTTTTTTTTCATAAATAACAGCTGATTGAACTACACTTTCAATTTCTTCTTCAGAGAATGAAAAAGTCATATTTAAACCATATAACTCCTCAAAAGCATCCAGTTGTTTTTCAAAGCTTTCGTCAAACGATTTTGATTTCACTGATCTGCATGCTGAACCGATATCAATATCACATGGATATGAATACATCATGTCTGATAGTAGTGCTGCTCCATTATCAAAGACAGGTGCAAATCTATATTGTTCAGTCACCCTGTTTCTTATTAGTGCTATGTTATGAAAATGTCTGTCATCATTCAGAAACATTGCGTCAATGACGATAATTTTTGACAGATACTCCCCTAAGCCGTCAAAGCCACACAGTGTTTGAAAAATATCTACTGTTTTTCTGACTCTTTCCTTAACTGTACTGATTTGCGAAATATAACTGGTAAGCGATTCACCAGCATATAGTTGGAATAGTCTTTCCAGAGTAATCAGTTCTTCATCAGGGCTAAGAAAACTAATGCTTTTGCATCCATTGAAAACAATATTACCTATTTTAAGTTTTTCCAGCTGATAATCAACGTATTCATCACTTTTTAAAGAAGAGTGTTTTAATAACTCAGCAATGACATATTCACTAAGTCCTTCATAACCCAATGCATCAGCTTTATACCATACATCATCTTCAACCCATTTAAACTGATTTCCCCTGCTTGAGTGGTTATAAAACCGCTTTGAAGCATCACTGAACTGCTTAGTCATTCTTTCTCCTCTCAATAACGAGTCTGTAGCTGTCTCCTTCCATGCGTCCTCCAGTTTGAGCAATTATGCTATAAACATCATAAAACGGTAATTCTCTTAAACTTAATTCCAGTTTCAGCTTATCCCTTTCATTTGGGAAACAGCGGCTCTTCAGAAAGTTCTCATAATCTTCAAATGAAACATTTGTCTTATTGCCAAATGCTCTTCTTACTATTTCATCAGTATAATTCTTTATTTTTATCTTTCTGTTTAATTCATCAACATCAATTACCGTAGTGACAGTATTACCATCAAGGTAGTATAACCTTAAAGGATAAACCAGCTCAGGAAGCTCATATTTAATAAGTAATTCAGAATTATCTTTTAATGTGTTTAATAAAACAGCAGCTGCCCCCATAACAGGAAGATCACTCTGTTCCCACTTTTCTATCGTTTTAACTGAACAGCCCACAATTCCGGCAAGTTCTGGTCTGGTAAGCTGATACTTTTTTCTGAAGTTTCTTATATCCGCACTGCTAATAGTCTTGGTAAAAGTATATTCTTTCATATCATATCACCTTCTAAAGTTATTAAACTATATTTTAGTGATTTATACAATATACTTTACTATTTTTTAGGTGTTTATCATTCATGGCATAAATAAAACCGCATTTCTGCGGTTTCATTAACTATTTCTTTCTAGCTTTACGTGCAGCCTCGGATTTCAGTTTTCTACGAACGCCTGGTTTTACGTAATATTCTCTTTTGCGAGCTTCAGCAAGGGTACCATTACGACTAACTTGTCTTTTGAAACGACGTAATGCATCATCCAAAACTTCGTTCTCCTTAAGAACTACTTTTGCCATTCTTCTAACCCTCCCTTCTGAAACTAGCTTTAAACCGATATTTATTTTATACTAATGCCCCTTTAATTGCAATATCATTTCGCCCGATTATGTGAAAATTGTGGGCACTTTAATTAGCTAGAGTGCAGAAATCAGATTCAGTTCTTCCAGAAGTCTGATCAGTGCGGCAGCTGACTTGGTTACATCCTTGCCGCATTCAATATTACATCTTCTGATGATTTCATTTTCACTGCGCTTACCGTCAATATAGTTTATGACTTTGTCCTGAATATCGAATAAGGCAAACATGTCATTGCCCATTACCTTTTGGAATTCTTCAAGCTGTTTCTTATAGCCTAAAGCTTCATAGTCGCTGAACTGCTGAATAGGTCCTACAAAGTTACGCTTATAGACTGTTTCATAGCCTTCAGTCTGTGGATATTCATCCTTTAAGTCATATAATCTGATCCAGTTATCAAACATGTCGGAAACATGCTGCTTCTGACTGCTTGTATCGTAATCACCGACAAGCTTTGTGACAGTGTCGCAACATGAAATGAAGTAATCCTTCATGATGAACATTAATGAACCGAAGGTTGCCTTATCGATCTTGCCGTTCAGATATGCAGAAGTTGCCTTGAACTTGTCAGCCAGAATGTTTTCTTCCTGCTTGTTGAACAGATATGGCACATCTTCTTTCTTGATGTTAGCCAAGTTCCAGGCAAAGTTGATGGCTGTAAGACATGAGAACTTCAATACCTGAGGATCAATGACATCTAATGTATCAGTAGCGGTGTGGTAGTTTAAGTCCGGCCACTGGCCCAGCATGCAACAAGGAATATTAATTGTAGGATCACAATATACCGTATGGTCACTGCCGCCACTGTGTGGTTCAACACGGTGATTGGTTAATGATACTGGATCATCGGCTAAGGAATAAGCTTCCTTACCGGCTTCATCCATTGCCAGCATGCACATTTCATTATTCATTGAAGGTGTTGAGTAAGGTGTCTTGGTCAGGGTGATCGGACCATAGAAACGGGTCTGCTTGCCACCTACCATGTCCAGATTCATTGCCCCTAAGCCCTTTGCATATTCATTATGATCGCTCAAGTAGGCAAAGGTACCGGTAAACTCAGGAATTAAGGTCAGCTTGATGGTATGCTGAGGCTGTTCAATTTTTCCTTCCTTAATTAATGTATTCATGACATTCATGGCTTCAATGGTAGCTGATACGCCAGACGCATTGTCATTGCATGAGCTTCTTGGATGACATAAGTGAGCAGAAAGATAAACCGTCTTATCATCCTTACCGTTAATGGTTACTTCAACTATTTCAATGTGGCCATTGTATAGGGCAGAATCAATGTATGGTTTAACCTTAAGATAGACTTTTTCCTCATTCCATTTTTTACGGCACATTTCGGCTAACTGATCACCCATCTTTGGTGATAATACAAAGCCTCTGGCTTCAGGTTCGCCAGCTACATGAGTATGCCAGTATGAAGTATAGGTAAGTGAATTGTACAGATCACTTCTCTTACGGCTCTTGGTTTCCATGATGTAGTCAGTAACTACACCAAGAGCACCCTTTTCATATACCCAGTTGTACTGTCTGATGTGACCTCTGATGAAGACAAACTTACCATTCAGATCTACATCAGCATAATCATCCTTATTACTGCCCTTATCAAGCAAAACCAGATCAACCGGTTCATTTCTCTTATCTATTGGATAGCTCTTTTGAATTACGGAAATAGCTTCAGCTGAATAATCAGCTAATCTCATCTCTGGATCAACCAAGTCTAAGGTAGCTTCCTTAACAGACCATTCCTTAAACATCTTGCTCTGTAAGTACCAGACATCAGGATCTGCCTCATATGACAGAATCTTAGCGTCCAAGCCATACTTCTGGCATAGCTTAAGAACATGATTGGCAGCTTCACGATACATTGGTGAAGCCTGAATACGATGATAGTTAGATACTTCCTTGACTACGTTTAATAGTCTCTTTTCCGAAACAGCATTTTTGAAAATCAATGAATCCTGCATGTGAGTTCTCCTTTTCTATTGTGGTTGGTATTATTGTTAACATTGTAACATTTTTGAATCATATGTGTTAAATAACGCTCCAGGAGACATAATTACAGAAGAAAGCATAAAAAAAGTCTTTTCAGCTGAAAAGACTATCATGTTATTTCTTACTTCCCTCAATAATGGCGATACCGGCACTGCAGCCTAGTCTTGAAGCACCAGCTTCAATCATCTTCTTGGCATCTTCATAAGTTCTGATGCCGCCAGCTGCCTTGACTAATAAGCCTGTACCCTTAACGGCTTCAGCCATTAATCTTACATCGTGTTCATTGGCGCCAGCTGTTGAGAAACCGGTTGAAGTCTTAACGAATGTTGCTCCGGCTGCTACGGCACACTTACATGCCTGTACCTTTTCTTCATCAGTTAAAAGACATGTTTCGATGATGACCTTTACAGTCTTGCCTGCTGCGGCGTTTACTACTGCGGCAATGTCATCTGTTACGTAATCAGTATTGCCTTCCTTTAAGGCTCCGATGTTGATTACCATGTCAAACTCATCTGCCCCATTTCCCAAGGCTTCCTTGGTTTCGTAAGCCTTACTTACAGAATCCATGGCACCCAATGGGAAACCAATGACGGTACATACCTTTACGTCAGTATCCTTTAACAGACTCTTACAATATGCTACATAACAGCTGTTAACACAGACACTGGCAAAATCATTTTCCTTAGCTTCGCCGCAGAGCTTTGCGATCTGAGCTCTTGTGGCATCAGCCTTTAATAATGTGTGGTCAATATATTTACTCAGTTTCATTATTTCAGATCTCCTTCGTCATATATTTCGTGAATTGCCTTGATGGCGGCATCCCTGTCACTGACACACGGTGTTCTGCCATCCTGGAAATAATAGTACTCTTCATCACCCTTACCAAGTAACATTACGGTATCACCAGGGTTAGCCAGTTCAATGGCCTGTCTTACGGCCTGTTCTCTGTCCTTCATGAACATGCAGACGGCCTTTGACATGCCCTTTCTGATGTCTTCAGCGATCTTGGCTGGATCTTCCCATCTAGGATCATCTGTTGTTAAGATGACAACGTCACTGTTTTCATCAGCGATCTGGCCCATGATAGGTCTCTTCTTGGTATCTCTTGCTCCTGCACAACCAAAGATGGTAATGATTCTGTTGCCCTTCTTGGTAACGGCCTTGGCAAATTCAAATACCTTTTCAAAGGCATCAGGTGTATGAGCATAGTCAACTAAGACATTGAACTTCTGACCTTCGTTGATGGTTTCCATTCTGCCCAATACTCTTGGCATTGTTCTTAATAATGGAATGAACTGGTCAAATTCATAACCTGCTTCATGCATGAAGCCGATTACGTTTAATAAGTTGTAAACATTGAGCATGGCAATTAAGTTTGTCCATACCGGATATCTCGTGCCATCATATACCAGATTGAATTCGGTATGATCAGCGAACAACCTTACATTAGTTGCTCTGTAGGTTGCCGGCTGGTTTACGGCATATGATACTACAGGTATGGTAGCTTCGTTCATTAATCTGGCACCATATGGATCATCAATGTTGACGATGCCGATACGGTTATCAATACTGCTCTTTAAGAACAGTTTCTTCTTGGCATTGAAGTAGTTTTCATAGTTACCGTGGTAGTCCAGATGGTCATGGGTCAGGTTGGTATAGCTGACGTAGTCAAAGGCTACAGAATCAACTCTGTGTTCTTCCAGACCAATTGAGCTTACTTCCATGGCTACAGCCTTACAGCCTCTGTCATACATGTCCTTGCATGTCTTGTGTAATAAAACTGTATCAGGTGTAGTAAGCGGGTTTTCACTGATCTCTTCTGTATCTTCCAGAATTCCCAAGGTACCGATGTAGCCGCATGGTACAAACTGGTGAACCAGATATCTGGTCATCCAGGCAATTGAACTCTTGCCATTTGTTCCGGTAACACCAAATACTGTCATCTTCTTTGTTACATCACCATAGAAGGCAGCGGTAAATTCATTTAAGGCCTTAATGGTATCTTCTACCATTAAGTAAGTAACACCTGGAACATAATTTTCCAATTGTTTAGAGTGAACAATGCAGATGGCCCCATTGCTGATGGCCTGATCGACGAAATCATGACCGTCATGAACCATGCCCGGAATACAGAAAAAGATGCCGTTTTCGCATTTCTTTCTGGAATCTGTCATTACTGTCTCAACATTGAGATCAGGTGCATTTTCAAACATTTCTGCTATATTCATAGTATTTCTCCAATCAAATAATCTTCTTTCATATCCTTATAGCGGACATTTACCATCTTATGTAAAAGTGATGTATCATCGCTCTTTATCTTAACCATTACATACTCGCTGTTATGGCCCTGCAGGTATCCGTCCTTACTGATTTCAAGTAATACTTTTCCCTGTTTTCCCCTGAAATCATTAACGAAACAATTGTATAACCCGTCTGATAAGTTTGTCAATTCACTGACCCTCTGACGTTTAATGGTTTCCGGTATCTGATTTTTCATAACGGCAGCCGGGGTATGCTTCTTGGCCGCATATGGGAAGACATGCAGGAATGAGAAGTTAACATCTTTAATGAACTGCTTGGTATCATTGAAGTTTTCTTCGCTTTCACCTGGGAAGCCAACTATGACATCGCTTGAGATGCTCACAGAAGGAACCATGGCTCTGATTTCCTTTATCCTGTTAAGATATTCAGCAGTTGTATAAGGCCTGTTCATGGCCTTTAAAACAGCGTCACAGCCGGTTTGAGATGGGATGTGCAGATGTCTGGCGATTCTTTCATCCCTGCTCATTAATTCAACACGTTCATCGGTTACTTCCGTCATTTCAATTGAGGAAATTCTCAATCTTTCCAGACCTTTCACTTCATCAAGCAGCCTCTTTACCAGCGTTGTAAAATCGGTATCGCCATATTTGTATCTGCCGGTATGAATGCCTGTCAGCACCAGTTCCTTATGGCCGTTTTCAACTAACTTCTGAGCTATCTCAATTACCTTGTCAGGATCAAGACATCTTTCCCTGCCTCTGGCATATGGTATTACACAATAGGTACAGAACTGATTACATCCATCCTGTATCTTCAGATAGGCTCTGGTCTGCTTGTAGCTTTCCAGCATCATTTCTTCAAACGGACAGCCTTTCAGATCTTCAACCAGGGAGATCTTCTCTCCTGTTTCCAGGAATCTGTCGATCAACTGTGGAATCTCCTTTTTATGGGAGCTTCCTACTAAGATGTCAACATCTTCAAAGATGCTCTTATCTTCTGCCTCCATCTGTACATAACAGCCCACAACACAAAGCACACAGTCCTTATTCAGTTTTCTGGCTCTGTGCATCATCTGCCTGCTCTTACTGCCGGCAACATTGGTTACCGTACAGCTGTTAATGATGTAGATGTCTGCGTACTGGCCCCATTTTACTTCCTCATATTTCTTTGAAAGCTCCTGCTGGTACCAGTTAGCTTCATAGTTATTGACCTTACACCCTAAGTTACATATCGCAAATTTCATCTTAATCTCCATATGCGTCAATGACGCTTAAGGCATACATGCCCGCTGTTTCTGCCCTTAGTATCCTCTTACCCAATGAAACACAGGTAAAGCCGATTTCATTAAGGTAATCTATTTCGCTTTTTTCAAAGCCGCCCTCTGGCCCGGCCAGTATGAGAATGTTACCGTCAGAAATGTAATCTCTTAATTTTCTGCACTCTTCATTTTCATAGGCCACCAGATTAATGTCCTGCTTGTACTTTTCAATGTTCTTTAACTTAACTGGTTCAACGACCTCACACAAGCTTGTACGGTTTGACTGCTGACAAGCTTCAAGAGTTATCTTGTTCCATCTTTCAAGTTTCTTTTTTATTTCCTTATCATCCAGATGAATGATCGTTCTTCTGGTTTCCAAAGGTACTATTACATCAGCCCCTAATTCAGCAGCCTTCTGTAACAGTAATTCCCATTTGTCCTTCTTGATCATGGCAGCGCCATAAACTATCTTTCTGTCTTTTTCTTCAGAAGCATCTTCTTCATCAATGTAGACAAATGTCTTTCTGTCCACGTATCTGATGTGACCAAGAAAGGCCTGCGAATTAACATCAACGATTCTCACAGGCTCATCTTCGCTCATTCTTAGTACGCTCTTAACATGATGAGCCTGATTTTCATCAAGCTCATACATATCATTGCACTTCAATTCTTCCTTAACAAAAAACTGACGCATTATTTATTTTCACCCTCCAAAGCCATCTGCTTCAAAGTCTTTATTTCATGTGGTTTTAATCTTCTGTAACTGCCAACTGGCATCTGATCATCTCTGACACAGCCATATTGGGTTCTATGTAATTTACTGACTTCATAACCCAGAGTTTCCATCATTCTTCTGATCTGACGGTTTCTGCCTTCAGTGATGGTGATGTCCAGACTGGTTCTTTCATTTGGAATGTCCTGGTTAGTGATCTTGACAACTGCCGGTAAGGTCTTGATGCCATCATCAAGAGTTACGCCTTCTGATAAGTGCTTTACATCCATCTTGCTTACAAGGCCCTTAACTGTTACGTGATAGGTCTTTGGCAAGTGATACTTAGGATGCATGAGCATGTTGGCGAAATTACCGTCATTGGTTAATATGATCAGGCCTGAAGAATCATAGTCAAGTCTTCCTACCGGATAGATCCTGGCTTCGGTTTCAACCAGATCAGTAACCTGGGCCCTGCCGTGTTCATCATTGACACTGCAGATGTATTTTCTTGGCTTATTCACCAGATAGTATTCCAGCTCTTCATGTGGTAATGGCTTACCGTCAACGGTAATGACATCACTTTTTTCTACCTGGGAGCCTAACTTGTCCACAACAACACCATTGACCTTAACCTTGCCGGCTACGATCAATTCTTCAGCTTTTCTTCTGCTTGTCAGCCCACTGGCTGCGATAACTTTCTGTAATCTTTCCATTAGTCAAACAAATCTCTTTCTGCTTCGCTAACCTGCTGATAGTCAGGTAATTCAGGTAATTCATCCAAGCTCTTTAACTTAAATGTATCCATGAACTGTTCGGTTACTTCATAGGTAAATGGTCTTCCGGCAACTTCCAGTCTGCCTGCTTCTCTGATCAGATTTCTGGCCAAAAGCTTTCTGATCATCATGTCACAGCCAACACCTCTGATCTCTTCGATCTCAACTCTGGTTACCGGCTGCTTGTAGGCAATTATTGCCAGTGTTTCCAAGGCAGCTGGTGAGAAGCCTCTTACTTCACTGTGCTCAAACAGTTTCTTACAGTATTCATGGGAAATGGCCTTACTGACAAGTTTGTATCTGCCGCCATAACATACCATTTCAATGCCTCTGGTTTCATCTTCAGTATATTTTACGCCTAATTCATCCAGGGCCCTCTGGGTATCTTCTTCACTTAATTCCAGAGTTGCGGCTAATTGCGGCAAGGTAATGCCGTCATCACCAACAACATATAATATTCCTTCTATGATAGCTGAAAGGTTATTCATAACTTACTCCCTTAGTAAAATATACTTCATCATTCTTAACGGTAAAGGTTACCTGTCCTTCATGGACTAATTCCAGTAATGAGAGGAAAGTAACGACTACCAGATATACGTTCTTACAGTCTTCCATGGTCTGGCTCATCGTAAAGTTGCCATTCCATTCCCTGATCTTTGTTCTTAGCTGTTTCTTACGGTCATCAACACTGATCTCCTTGGTAGTGATGCTGACCTCATAAGGCTGTTCCAGCTGGAAACGTTTCAGGCATTTCTGCATGGCCTTAATCAGTTCATATGGTGATGTTTCCTTGAAACTGTCATCATAAACGGTCCATTCATTAGCTATTTCACTGACTGGCTTATCATGCATCAACAGTCTTTCGTTATACAGTTCTTCAAACTGTGAAGAGATTTCCTTATACTTCTGATACTCAATCAGTCTTCTGACTAACTGTTCAGATTCATCTTCTTCATAGTTGTCTTCCAAATCGTCCTTATCGTTAGGCAATAACTTCTTGCTCTTGTACTCAATTAAAGTAGCTAATTCAACCATGTACTCGCTGGCAATATCCAGATGCAGATCCTGCATAGCTCTGATATAGGCCAGATACTGGTCAGTCAGTTTAACGATGTCCAAGGCAAAAAGATCCAGCTCACCTTCCTTGATAAGGTGCAGCATCAGATCTAATGGTCCGTCAAACTGGTCTATGTTAACTTTAAAATCCATCGTCATTACCTCGGTGTAAGTATACCACAAACACACTGATAATGCGATGGATTCAAAGTTACTGTAATATAAGTTAAACTAGCACATGCTTAAACAGATAATCACCAAGACCGCCTTCGACACATGTAAGATCGGTGACATCTTCACTAATCTTCTTTGTTTCCTCCATGCCATCCTTCAGGCAGATGCCATGACATATCTTCAGCATTTCATCATCGTTTTCACTGTCGCCAAAGGCCATGACTTCATCAAGAGAAAAGTTTTCCATTTCACAGATTCTTCTTAGGGTGTGCCCTTTTGAGGTTTCCGGATGAACAAATTCAAGAACCGTCTTCTGAGTCTGAACTAAAACCCATTTATCAGACTTGTGTTTTTCAACAAATTTTCTTACTTCAGGTACCATTTCTTCTTCCACGCGATAGATAAGTTTTGCGTTTGGTTTCTGCCATACAGGCCCCAGCTCTGAAGTAAGATAGATCTTCAGTTTATTTCTGCGGCAACTTGCTTCGGCTTCTGCGTCACTTCTGTCCATTAACATGCCATCCTGCCAGTAAACAAACGGATTAAGGTGGAATGGTTTCATCATGTCACAAAGTTCCTTAATGGTTTCGCCGGATAACAGTTCATATTCATGTACCTTATTTCTGGTACGGTCAAGTAATTCTGCCCCATTCATGCCTAAGACAAACGGCTGTTTGAAAGTAAGATTCCAGCCATCTTCAACGACCTTCAGATTATAGAGATTCTTTCCTGAAGCCAGGCAGAAAGGTATTCCTCTTCTGTGCAGTTCATAAAGAGCTTCCCTGTTTCTTTCCGGAAGCTTTTCACCTGTAGGTGCCAATGTATTGTCATAATCAGCGATAACTAATTTAATATTCATGAAAATACCTCAGTTAGTACATATTTTACCACTTAGGCATGCTAATTGCATCCAACATGAAACAAACATTCACCACAATATGTAAGTATTTGAAGCATTTGTTAATATTTGATGTTTTTTTCAGTTTTATTGTGATATATTTAAAGTATCTTTTATTTTTAATTTAATATATCTATAATAAAATAAAAATTGGGGGTGTTTTATTATGATTGCTTCAGAAAGACGTATTTACATTTTAGGCAAACTATCCGAAAGAGGAACAATCTCTTTAACTGAAACAGCTAAAGAGCTACACACATCAGTAGCTACTGTACGCCGTGACTTTGATTCCCTGGCAAAGGAAGATTACATTGAAAGAGTTCATGGCGGACTTATTCTTAAGGAATCAATGTTCCTGCAGAAAAACATGTATAACAATAACGCCGCCTTGGCCTTGAAGCAAAGACAGAAGAGCAACGAGGCTGAAAAGCGTGTTGTTGCGCAGGCAGCTGCTTCCCTGGTTAACGATGGCGATTTCATTTATCTTGACACAGGTACATCAATTGCCGCAATCGTTGATTTCTTACTGGATAAGAAGATCAGCATCGTTACTCCTAACCTTCTGATATTGGACAGAATCAGAGAACTGGAAGTTGAAATGGATATCGTTCTGATTGGCGGCAAGTGTAACATTTCCCATGGCTCAACGGTTGGTCCTATTTCCGTACAGTTCATTCAGCAGTTCAATTTCGACAAGGCATTTTTTGGATGCTACGCAATTGATCTGGCAACCAACATGGCATATGATGATGGCCCTGACTCCTGTTTCCTGAAGGTCAATGCCTTTAACAATACCAATGACAGCTACCTGTTAGCCGATTCATCAAAGCTAAACAAGAAATCATTCTACAAGTTTACGGAAATATCAAAGTTCAAGAACGTTTTCTGTAACACACCAAAGAACAGCGACTATCGTTTGCCATCAAATTTCATAACATTGGACGTTAAATAAACAAATGCGGCTTTCTTACGGAAGGCCGTTTTTAATACAGACATTAATCTCAACGGTTACGTATTAGAAAGGAAGAAAATGAACAGACCACAGACAATCATCACTACCGACATGGAAGTCGACGACATGAATTCCCTGATTCATTTATGTCTCTACTTAAATGAATTTGATTTATTAGGTGTCATTTACACCTCCAGCCAGTACCATTTCCTGGGCGATGGCACTCACACTCTGGGTGAAATATCGCCAAATTACCGCTGCAGCGGGCCAAATGGAATGGTAAGACCAAGAGTAATACACGGACCAGACCCGGCGGCCAAAGATCTTTATGACTTCAGGCCATTTGAAAAAGGCTGGATCGAAAACCTCTGGAATAATCAATACCGTGAAGCGTATGAAAACCTGAAAAAGCATGCCGAAGGCTACCCTACTCCAGAATATCTTCTGAGCATTACCAAGTATGGCAACATTGAATTTGAAGGTGATGTCCGTTTTGATACTGAAGGATCAAAAATGATTGAAGAAGAGCTTTTAAAGGAAAAGGAAGACATTTTGTACCTGCAGTCCTGGGGTGGCGTAAATACCATTGTCAGAAGCCTCTTGTCAATTTACCAGCAGTATCATGAAACTGATAAATGGCAGGACATCTATGACAGGATCATCAGACGTGTAAGATTATTAGGTGTATTCAACTTCATGGGTCAGGATAACAGCTATCTTGATAACCGCATTAACGAGCTTTACCCGGACTTAGTAATCATGGCAACCCAGCATGTTTATGGCGTCTACAGCTTTGATAAGGTCGTACCTGATGACTGTGCATACATGTTTGAGGCTGACTGGATGAAGAAAAACATCCATGACGGTAACGGACCGTTAATGGAAATGTACCACCTTTATGGTGATGGCCAGTATGTGCCTGGTGAAGCTGAGTTATATCAGTTTGGCATTAACTCAACACTGGACTTTGGTAAGCCTGGCATACCTCCTGTAAAATACGAACCATTTACCTTCTTAGCTGAAGGAGACAGTAATACATACATTCCATTAATCAGCTTTGGTACTGATGGCCTGACTGATGAAGAATCGCCTACCCTGTTAGGTTACTTCCGAAAGGAAAAAGATCTGGAAAAGGTTGACCGCAATACTAAGAACGCCTGCTTCATAAAAGCTTATCAGGAAGACTTCGCCGTAAGAGCAAAGTGGTGTGTAAGTGAATTTGAAGATGCCGTTCACCCGTTAAAGGTAACACTGAACAAGAATGTTACATATGCCGTACCTGCTGAAGTAATAAGTCTTAAGTCTATGATCAAGGACTATGACGGTAAAGGTTATACAGTCAAATGGCAGTTAATGCCGCAATACTCAAGATATCATGGTAATGGCAGAGTATACATTTCGCATAAGAACAGCGTTGATACATCAGTCATCATCCCGGCTGACTGTAAACCTGGCGACATGTTCTTCATTCTCCTGGAAGCCAGAAACAAGGCAGATATACCAACTACCAGATATGCTCAGGTAAAAATCATAGTTATATAAAAATACCGGCGGACAATTGTCCGCCGTTGTTTTATCTTTCGTAGAACCACTCACCATTTATCATGGTCTTAAGAACATTCAGGTCCTTATCCATTAATACCAGATCAGCCTTTCTGCCAACCTCGATTTTACCTCTGTCCTTAAGCAGGTAAGCTTCAGCGGCATTCTCAGTAAATATCTTACCGATGGTTTCAAGTGAGAAGCCATGAGCATACATCGTACGCATGTTTTCATCAAAGGTATGACAGCCCGTAACCAGCTTGCCATTGACATCTCTTACCGCGCCATCCTTAATAAATACCTTCATGCCGAACATGTCATATTCACCTTCCGGCTTACCCATTAATGGTGAAGAATCCGATACTGCCACAACATGGTCATCACCTTTCATCTTCAGAATCAGCTGAATGAATTCCGGGGATACATGGATACAGTCACCGTTTAGCTGCAGGTAAAGATCCTTTTCCAGTAAACACTGTAATACTGCACTTGATACATGATGGTCTAATAACGGGAAGCCATTTGGATAGTGGTCAGTCAGTCTAGCTCCGTTTTTAACAGCGTCTCTGACATCTTCACTTGTTCCTTCGGTAAAGCCTATTAGCGGTAATACCCCGTTTTCCCTCAGCCATCTGGTCCAGCTGCGGTCCGGATCCAATTCAGGAGCATACAGAACTGCCCTGACATCTGACAGATCCCCATCGGCCAGTTCAAGCGTATCTTCCTTACTTGGAGCTACACTTATTGGATAATAAGGAATTGAACGGTGCTTATAATCGGTATAAAGGAAGATACCGATGACTTCAGCACCGGGAACATTCTTGGTTGCTCTTATTGTTCTGAGTCTGTGCTTTGTTTCCTCATCATGCTTGACAATAGGTGTCGGTATGTAGGCCGTAACACCATATTGCGGTAAGGTACGGGCGATCTCCTGCATCTTTTCCAGCGAGTCACCGCAATAGGCTTCACAAGCCCCATGGAAATGAGCGTCAATGAAGCCGGCGAACAGATAACAGCCGCTTGCGTCAAAGCCCTCTTCTACAATGTCCTTGGAGATCTCCGTTATTAGCCCCTTCTCCGTTCTGACATCACAATCATAAAAACTGCCGTTAATAAATACCTTTGCGTTCTTTATTATCATATTTCCTCCTAAGCCAGATACTTCTCACAGAAATACAGGAAAGCTCCGGCTGATGATGTAAAACTAGGCAGATGCTGGCCCTTGCCGCTTAAGGCACTGAAACATTCATAACTGCCTGATTTTCTGAAAGCGAAACAATAGGACATCATTATCCTTTCGGCGGTAGCCATTTCACCGCATTCATATAAGTTATCTACCAGTGGAACGGTATAGTAGTGGAATACTGAACCACGGAAGTATCCGTCTTCTTCATACTTTTCACTTTGCTTAGCCTCGGAAGAAAGACCGTAATCACTCATGTAGTCTCTCTCCAAGACGCCGATCCACTTCTTTCTCAAGCCTAATGGTAATCTGTCTTTTAGTAACAACAACGTATAAGGAATTATAGACTTTGTCTTTATCTCCTTACCGGTGATGCTTTCTCTTACACAAGGCAATCCTTCATCATTGACGAAATACTTAATGGCTTTCTGAGCTAAGATGTCAGCCTGCTCCTTCCAGTAAATTGATATTTTCCAGTTACCCAAGGTATCAGCTAAGATGCTTAAGGTATCCATGGCTTCAACCAGGTAACAAGTCAGATCTGGAGAATCAACAGGACCGGCAAAATCAAATACCGTCGCATTATCCATGCAGGATTCATTGCCATGGTGATATTCACAAATGCCATCGTGATTGCCATCCTTATATAACTGCCAGAATTCTATCTGTTTCTTAATGCCGTTATAGAGAATTGAAGCCTCTTCATAGCTGAGAGTATACCTCTTGATCAACTGGCGTAAGAACATGCCCTGTCCCGGCGGTTTCATGAACATCCAGCGCATGTTACTGTCGTCCATTGAACCGGGAATCGTTCCTATTTCATCCTGATGCTCAAAGAAGGATATTATCTGATTTAAGGCCAGCTTATTGTCAATTCCCACTAAGCCATACATTGGGAAGCCGGCATCAAATGACCATACGCAGTTAAGGTCATGGTTACTGGCTAAAACAAGGTCACGCTTCTGTAATCCTTCAGCCTTGATAACACTTGACCAGAGTATGTATGCGGCATATCTGACATCATCCTGCCAGTCAGGTAATGATACCCTGTAGCCGCTGGCAAACATGTCAAAGACAAGTTCGGTGTTCTCAACACATTTTTCAAATTCAGTCTTGTCCCATAAGCAGCGATTCATGTTGTGCTTTACTTCCTGAATGCGGAAGGTATAGGCTTTTTCTCTGGATCTGATGACTAACTTGCAGACAAGGTTATTCTTGTCTTCATAATTATTCAATAAGAAAATGTCAGCTGAATCGCTGTAAACGATGTATTTGGTAAAAGTCTTGTAACTGTTAACAACGTAATAATAGCCTGTCTCATCCTTATTTCTGAAGGCATAGTCAAACTGATTCGCCGGTGCAAAATCCAGTTCTATTACGGCCTCAGCCGTTCCCTGGAAGACAACTGTCGACTCATCGGAATAAGTAACGTTTACTACCTTGTCATCCTTACTGATGCTGGTCATAGGGAAACTAAGGTCAAGTTTCTGCTCTCCCTCGCCCAGAAGATTTACCGTCATTACATCAGCGATGTGAGTTGTCTTAGCCATACCGTGCTTGGTATGCATGACCAGGTTACCGTCATTGTTTCTGAAAGACATGTATGAGCCGTAATAGCTGAAAAAATCAATCTGCTTCATATACTACCCTTCTTTCCTTAGATATTGGCAGCCAGGAAATAAGCATCCTCATTAGCGTCTTTGATCTTTCCCGGATTTGTACAGTCACCGATCATGTGGACACTGTATTCACCGGTAAAGAAACTGAATGCTTCATCTCTTCTGGCCTTTAATCCTGTCGCAATGATTACACAATCTGCCTTTTCATTAATCTCTTTCCCGTCAGCAGCAACATAGCTGACAGACTTTTTATTTATCTGAGTGACCTTTACATTTGTTTCGGTTGTAAGAGTCTTGCAAAGTGCCAGTTGCTGATCAAGGACGATGTCATAGTAAATACTGTCCTGACGGTGCAGTTTATCGCCAGCTTCAAGTATTCTTACCTTTCTGCCTCTTCTGGCTAACTCAATGCCTAGTTCACAGCCTATCGTGCCGCCACCGATGATGATGACGTTTTCACCAACTTCATCAAGCTTAGGATATACGTCCAATGCACCAACAGCGTTTTCAACACCCTTGATTGGCGGGCAAGACTGTTCAGAGCCAATGGCAACAATTACTTCGTCAGGGTTTAATGCCTTAACGGTTTCATTTGTTACAGGAGTATTGAGGAATACCCTGATATCTGACTTTTCGACCTGTCTGATGAGGTAATTGCGGTAGTTTCTGATATCCTGTTTTGCATCATCATAATCAGAATATTTTAATAAGCCACCAAGTCTGTCTTCCTTTTCATACAGGAAAACCTCATGACCTCTGTCTTTGGCAACAAGCGCGGCATTCATGCCGGCCACCCCACCGCCGATGATCATGACTTTCTTCTTTATTTCGGCCTTTACCGGATGCTCAGGAATGTAGTTATAACGCCAAGGTCTGACATTTACGGAACAGCTTCTGCTTCTTCTGTCAGTTGACCAGTGCATGCAGTATGTACATCTGATGCATGGTCTGATGTCCTCATCATTGCCTTCCTTAGCCTTCTTTATCCAGTAAGCATCAGCCAGTAAAGGTCTGCCCAAGTAAACCAGGTCACAATAGCCTTCCTTAATCAATTCATTGGCTTCAGCAGGAGTCATTACTGAACCGACTACTGAAACAGCGATCTTACTGACACTTTCCTTGACCTTACGGGCGTATTCCCTATTGGTACAGTGCGGTTCAAATGCTGACTGGGCCATGTGAACGTTTGCACCCTTATCCATGTCTAACCCGGCAGATATGTTAACCATGTCAATGTATGGCTCACAATCCTTAACGAAACGTACGACATCTTCAAATTCAATGCCGTTTTCAATCCACTCATTAGCACTTAAGCGCATGTCGATCGGATAATCTGATCCAACATATTCTCTTACTTTCTTAACACAGGCCAATGGGAAACGGGCACGGTTTTCATATGAACCGCCATATTCATCAGTTCGATGGTTAATAGCCGGTGATAAGAACTGCGGTATTAACCAGCCATGAGCAAAATGCAGAACCACGATGTCAAAGCCGAAGTTCTTGGCTTCCAAGGCACTTCTGCCCCATGATTCAGCTATTTCATCCATGTCTTTTTTCTGTAACTGCTTTACGTGTACTCCCTCAGGGTTGATTTCATCATTAGGTCCCCAGGTTTCATCATTTCTGTTCCACAAGCCCGGATGCATTAATTCGGCGCCAACATAGCTGCCGCCGGATTTATAGTAATCAAGTTTGTCTTTTGTTTCATAGCGCTGCGGTTTGGCAAAAGGATATGGCATGTCAAACCAGCGGGCACTTTTGTGATCAATGCCCATGGAGCCAATGTAATTGATTGCGGCCCCTGATTTCATTTTTTCCGGTGTTTCCGTATCATCAGTGAAAGGAGCGGCAATTATTCTGTTCGGCAACATGAGACTGTTAATTCTGATAGGGCTGAATAATTCCTTGAATTTCATATTTAATCTCCCTGTAAGTATGTTTTTTCTAGCCAGTTAGCTACCCCGTCATCATTATTGGAATCAGTGACTTCGTCAGCGTGCTGCTTTACGATGTCGAAGGCATTATCCATGGCTACCGCATAACCGCATAAGTCAAGAATGCCAATGTCGTTTTCACCATCACCAATGGCAACGGCATCTTCAGCCGTCAAACCTTCTCTTTCAAATACTTCCTTTAAGGCACCGATCTTGGATATGCCCTTGCGCTGTACATCCAGCATGTTTGGCAATACCATGGCAGCCTCATACTGTGGCGGTACATGTTTCTGTAAATCTAAAAGGATCTTATGGGTAGAGATGTAGACCATCTTGGCAACTCCCTCTCTTGGAACTTCTGACAGTTTATGAATTTCAATAGGCTTTCGCATGAAAATGACCATTTTCATGATCTTCATCTGCATCAGTGTACGCATTGTGTTATAAAGGATCTTCCCCTTCAGATTTGCTGCATTGACACTCCATCTGTCTGCGTCAGCACGCATTACACAGGCATACTTATTTCCTAACTGAACAAGTTCTTCAACCTGCTCAGGTTCCAGTATTTCATGGCTCTGTACTTCACCGGTACGCATGTCAGTAATGTACTGACCGTTTATCGTACAGGCATAGTCATAAGTATCTTCAGGCAGTTCGGCATCTTCCAGTATTTTTGTTGTTCTGCCAGTATTCAGAACCAGTAAGATACCCTTTTTTCTTACCTTACGCATGACATCAATGGTTTTCTTTGATGCCTTGCCATTATCGCCTACTAATGTTCCATCAATATCTAATGAAACCAGTTTATATTTCCTGTTCATCTCGTCCCCTTATTGTTTATTTTTCATGTAAGTATCTTTCAGTTTCTGCTGGAAAACAGCGTAGTGCTGTTGTCCGGCCTTTTCATACTTAGACATGTTCTTTTTATCTTTCTTGTTTTCGTAGATTTTCGCAATAAGAAAGTCTGAAGCATACTTGTATTCTTCAGGCATCTTTTCATTCTGAGCGAGTAGTGTTTCCAGATCCTTGTCGCTTTTTTCAATGTAGATCCGGTAAATCTGTTCCAATGAATCTATATAACCGGCGTTTTCACTATCTTTGACTTCTCTTAATTTTTCCAGGGCTAACGTTGAGTATTCTCTGTTTTCCTTATAAACAAAATAGTTAAATATCATTGTAAAAACAGAATACTGTTCATTTTTCTTCATTCCGGCTTTTTTAAAACCATCAGTCAGTTTCTTAGCCTCATCATACTTGTCCTGTCTGACAGCTGATGTCAGTTTCATGAAATTACGGTTGAAAACTGACAGAAAATACTTGTTGGCAAAAGAGTCGATTTCCTGGTCAAATGCCTTATAGTCGCCCTTTTCCAATAGTGCTCCCATTTTTTCCGATTGTTTTTTTCTGAATGTCACAAAGAGAAAATCCAGAATTGCTCCGATAATAATCAAAATACCGGTTATATAGATATACTTCATATTTCTAATCCTCACTTATCAAGAATGGTGCACAGACAAAATTCTGTTTGTGCACCATGTAATTATTGTGTTTTGTTCAGACAAAACTATTATTGTTTCTAAAACTATACCTGATCGTACATTGTTCTGGACAGTAACTCTAACTGTACGCTCTTGTCCAGGTTGACGAATACGGCAGAGAATCCTGATACACGAACGATCAGGTTCTGGTGGTTCTCCGGATGTACCATTGCGTCTTCAAGAGCATGGTGATCAATTACAGTTACCATTAACTGACAGCCGCCCTTCTTGAAATAACCCTTGAACAACATGCCGATCTTATCAATGTTGTCCTTGAAGAAGTTCTTCTGGAACTTGATGTTCTGAACCTGGCCAACCTGCCAATGAGCATCAAACTTAGCCAGTGAATTGAGCATGGCTGTTGGACCGCTCTTGTCAGCGCCACCCTGTGGGTTGTTAGACGGGTTCATGAAGGTCTTGGCCTTTCTGCCATCAGGTGAAGCCCAGGTCTTTAAGCCCCAGCTGGTATTCTGCTGGTTATTGATGATAACGATGCCATAGTGATGTAAGCCGTGTCTTGGACCAGCTTCATAGTTTTCCTTACCAACTAATTCAAAGAGGTCATTAGCGATCTTATCAACCGGTTCGCAATCGTTACCATACTTTTCACAGTCCTTCATGTCCTGCTGCATCTGTTCGTATCCTTCAAAGTCAGCTAATAATGCGTTATTAACTTCTCTTAAGGTGTACTTCTTCTGATCAAACACTAACTTCTTTAAGGCATATAATGAGTCTGAACAGTTGATGTTGCCATAGGTTTCATTACAGCCGCCTAAGTACTTGATGCCGCCGCCTAATACAGGTTTGCCTCTTTCGATACAATCCTGCATCATGGCACTTACCATCAGATAACTCATTTCATTATTCTGCATGATGTATGAATTAGCCTGAGATGTGGCAATGATGTCTGTCATGTACTTGATGAAGTCTGAGAAGTCATTCCAGAACTGTTCATATGTTTCGTATTCTTCCAGTTTCTTTAACTTGAAGTCACCTGCTTTATAACGGTTATCATATGGGTCAATACCTTCATTTAAGAAGATGGTCAAACTCTTTAACAGGTTATGACCGGCATTTGGTGTACCTACTGTCATGCCCTGTAAGTTCATTTCGCCACAGCCAAACATTGCGTACTGTTCAGCTTCCTTTTCAGAAACTCTCATACAGTTAGCCAGGCCTGGAACATGTACTTCATCGTTATAAAGTGTTGGGAATGTAGCACCATCTGCCAAACATTCCATAGCCTTATCCCAGATGTCCTTTGGTGTATCTTCATATAGTCTCAAGGTAAACTGAGGTTCTACCTGACGCATTTCCTTACATACGTCAAGGCAGATTCTGGCGAATTCATCAGCGGCCTTTGGATTATGTCTGCCTCTGCCGCCAACGATCAATCTACCGTTAACAGTGGTTCTCTTGTTTTCAATTAATACCCACAATGAACGAACCAGGTCGTGTGCTTCTTCCCTGGTAATGAAGCCACTTTCAAGGTCAGCTACCAGATAATCACCAACTACTTCATCAAGTCGGCCATAGTTGATACAACCTGCCAGGTATGCGTAAATCCATACACAGTGTAAGGCATCAATGAAGTGAACCGGCTTGTCAACTCTGATTCTCTTTAAGGAATCCTGCATTCTGACAAGTTCATATTTTCTCTTTTCACTGGCTGTCGGTAACATTCCATCAATCATGTTGATGTAGTGGTCACAGACAACTGTGAACAGATCCATTGCCTCATAAGTAGCCTTTAAGAAGTTATTGTCAGGTTCTTCTTCGATTCTCTTGGCAATCATTTCCTTCATGCCCTTTACACCGTTGGCACAGAACTTCTTATAATCAAGCATCATGCCTGAAAGTCTGATACCGAGTAATAAAGGTTCATCTTCTGAATTACTTGGAATAGGTGTTGGGTATACGCCTTTGAAACGTTCGCCAATGGTATTGCCGGTGAAGTAATCTTCGATTTTGTTCATGCGTTCGATCAGATCAGGATCATCTGTTGATTCACGCAGTAAGTTCAGGTTTCTGTAATGGCAATAGTAACCTACGCCACCTACTGAAGTAACACAACCAAAGCCAACCGGCAAGTAGTCAACACGGCATGCCAGCATATCCTTTTCCATGATGCTTCTGCACAGGAATGGATACATTAATTTCAGGGCTTCCAATTCTCTGAAGTTCTTATCCATGTCCTTGGTGCGCTCCATCATTTCGATGAAGCTTTCCATCCAGACAACCTGCTGTTCAACAGTTTTTTCAGCTTTTAACTTGGATTCTATTTCTGCATTAGTTTTTGCATATACTTTCTTTGCCATAAGTCCTCCTTATACGCGATCGTACATTGTTCTTGATAACAGTTCCTCCTGAACGCTTCTGTCAAGGTTAACGAATACTGCTGAGAAGCCTGAAACACGAACGATAAGGTTCTGATAGTTTTCAGGATGGATCATTGCTTCTTCAAGAGCGTGGTGGTCAATGACAGTTACCATTAACTGACAGCCGCCCTTCTTGAAGTATGTCTTGAACAGCATTCCGATCTTCTCAATGTTTTCCTTGAAGAAATTCTTCTGGAACTTGATGTTCTGAACCTGACCAACCTGCCATTTGGCATCAAACTTAGCCAGTGAGTTCAGCATTGCGGTAGGACCGCTTTTATCTGCACCACCCTGTGGGTTGTTAGATGGGTTTAAGAATACAGTTGAGTTACGGCCATCAGGTGAAGCACCTGTTACCTTACCCCAAGATGTATTACCCTGGTTGTTAATGATTACGATACCATAGTAATGTAAGCCCTTTTCGATGCCTAAACGACGGATGTTATAAGAAATCAGTTCGAATACGTCGTTAGCAATCTTGTCAACGGCATCAATGTCGTTACCATACTTTTCGCAATCCTTCATATCCTGCTGCATCTGTTCGTAGCCCTTGAAGTCAGCTAATAATGCATTATTAACTTCTCTTAAGGTGTACTTCTTTTCATCAAATACCAACTTCTTTAATGCATATAAAGAGTCAGAACAGTTGATGTTACCGAAGGTTTCACAGCAGCCACCTAAGTACTTAACGCCGCCATCCAATAAGGCCTTGCCTCTTTCGATACAGCAGTTAGTTAAGATACTTGGGAATAAGAAGCTTACTTCTTCATTCATTAACTTGTATGAGTCTACCTGACCCTGAGCACAGCGGTCAGCGTAGTAGATGATCAGCTTAGAGAAGTCTTCAAACAGTTCTTCGTATGTCTGAATTTCTTCTAACTTCTTGATCTTAACCGGTCCGATACGGTTAACGTTATCAATTGGGTCAACGCCACCATTTAAGTAAATGGTCAGTGCCTTAGTTAAGTTGATAACTGAGTTAGGTGTACCAATGCCCATTCCTACCAATGTCTGTTCACCACAGCCAAACATTACATACTGTTCGGCATCCTTTTCCGGTACTCTCATACAGTGAGTCAAACCTGGAACGTGAACTTCGTCATTGTATAATGTTGGGAATGTTGCACCTACTGCCAGACATTCCATGGCCTTATCCCAGATGTCCTTTGGTGTATCTTCATATAATCTCAAGGTGAACTGAGGTTCAACCTGTCTTGCTTCGTAACAGACATCCAGACAGATTCTGGCAAATTCATCAGCAGCCTTAGGATTTCTACGGCCACGTCCGCCAACCATGATACGTCCGTTAACAGTTGTTCTCTTGTTTTCAATTAAGGTCCATAAGCTTCTGACGATCTTATGAGCATATTCTCTGGTGATGAAGCCTGTTTCAAGGTCCTTTACCAGATATTCGCCTACTACATCGTCAAGACGGCCATAGTTAATACAGCCTGCCAGTAATGCGTACATCCATACTGCTTCAAGAGCATCCAGGAAATGTTCTGGCTTATTGTAACGAATTGTAGATAATGAATCGATCATTCTCTGTAATTCTACTTTTCTCTGTTCTGTAGCTGTTTCCTTATCCTTTGTTAACATGTCGATGTAGTAATCACAGCACTTGGTAAACAGATCCAAAGCTTCTAATGAACACTGTAAGAATTCATTGTCAGGTTCTTCATTTAATCTGTCCTGAATTTCCTTCTTTAAGCCAACGATACCTAAGTCACATAACTTGTTATAGTCAAGCATCATGCCGCTCAAACGGGCACCGGCACTAACTGCGGCGTGCTGACCATTAGCTACACCATAGCCGGTAACGATGATGCCATCGGTATAACGGTCAGTAAACTTAACACGGGTGTCTTCTACATGCCAGTACTTTTCCAGCTCTTCTACTCTTCTGATCATGTCTGGATCAGTTAAGCTGTTTTTAAATACGTTCAGGTTGTAGAAGTGACAGTAGTGACCTACACCGCCTACTGAAGTAACACAGCCAAAACCAACTGGTAAGAAGTCCATACGACCGGCAATAAGGTCATTTGGCTGAACAGTTCTTAAAAGTCTTGGCATTAAGATCTTAAGTCCTTCAATTTCTCTTCTTGGTCTGCTTAAACCAGCCGTTTCCTTATGCTTGGCGGTATAAGCTTCCATGATCTCCAGCTGTTCTTCTGGAGTCTTTTCAATTGCGAGTTTTTTCTCAATTTCTACATTTGGATGGATAGTAAGTTTCTCCGATTCCTTTGTCATAAGTTTCTTTCCCTCTTTCTATACTCGGTCGTACATTGTTCTAGATAATAATTCCTGCTGTACGCTCTTATCTAAGTTAACAAATACTGCTGAGAAGCCTGAAACACGAACAATTAAGTTCTGGTATTTCTCTGGATGTACCATGGCTTCTTCCAGGGCATGGTGGTCAATAACGGTTACCATTAACTGACAGCCGCCCTTCTTGAAATATGTCTTGAACAGCATTCCGATCTTTTCCAGGTTTTCCTTGAAGAAGTTCTTCTGGAACTTGATGTTCTGTACCTGGCCAACCTGGAAGTGAGCATCAAACTTAGCCAGTGAGTTCAGCATGGCTGTTGGACCGCTCTTATCAGCGCCACCCTGCGGGTTGTTTGATGGGTTTAGGAAGACACCGGCATTTCTGCCATCAGGTGAAGCACCGGTCTTCATGCCCCAGGTCGTATTACCCTGGTTATTAATGATAACGATGCCATAGTGATGTAAGCCAAATCTTGGACCTGCCTCATAGTTTGCCTTGGCAACAAGTTCAAACAGATCGTTGGCAATCGTATCAACTGAGTCGATGTCGTTACCATATTTTTCGCAATCCTTCATGTCCTGCTGCATCTTTTCATAACCCTTGAAGTCAGCTAATAAGGCATTATTTACTTCTCTCAAGGTATATTTCTTTTCGTCAAATACCAACTTCTTAAGTGCATATAATGAGTCTGAACAATTGATGTTGCCGTATGTTTCATTACAGCCGCCAAGGTACTTGATACCGCCATCTAAGACAGCCTTGCCACGGGCTATGCAATCCTGCATCATGCAGCTGACAAATAAGAAGCTCATCTCTTCATTCAGCATCTTGTAGCAGTTTGCCTGGGAAGATACGATGCAGTCTGTCTGCCACTTGATGAACTCTGAGAAGTCATTCCAGAACTGTTCATATGTTTCGTATTCTTCCAGTTTCTTTAACTTGAAGTCACCTGCTCTGTATACATTGTCATAAGGGTCAACACCGTCATTCATGAAGATGTTGAGGGCCTTTACCAGGTTATGGCCGCCATTAGGTGTGCCAACGGTCATGCCCTGTAAGTTCATTTCGCCGCAGCCAAACATTGCGTACTGCTCAGCTTCCTTTTCAGAAACTCTCATGCAATGTGCCAAGCCTGGAACATGAACTTCGTCATTGTATAAGGTTGGGAATGTTGCACCATCTGCCAGGCATTCCATGGCCTTATCCCAGATGTCCTTTGGTGTATCTTCATATAGTCTCAAGGTGAACTGAGGTTCAACCTGTCTCATTTCCTTACATACATCAAGACAGATCCTTGCGAATTCATCGGCGGCCTTAGGATTCTTACGGCCTCTGCCGCCAACGATCAGTCTGCCATTTACGGTAGTTCTCTTATTTTCAATTAATACCCATAAGCTTCTTACCAGATCATGAGCTTCTTCTCTGGTCAGGAAACCTGATTCAAGGTCATTAACCAAGAAATCACCGACTACATCATCAAGACGGCCATAGTTGATGCATCCTGCCAAGTAGGCATAGATCCAGATGCAATGAAGTGCATCGATGAAATGTACAGGCTTATCAACTCTGATTCTCTTTAAGGAATCCTGAATTCTGACAAGTTCATACTTTCTCTTTTCTGTAGCTGTCGGTAACATGCCATCGATCATATCAATGTAATGGTCACATACTGCCGTAAAGAGATCCATTGCCTCATAGGAAGCCTTAAGGAAGTTATTGTCAGGTTCCTCTTCAATTCTTCTGGCCAGTTCTTCCTTCATGCCCTTTACGCCATTGGCACAGAACTTGTTATAGTCAAGCATCATGCCGCTTAAACGGATGACACCCAGAGTTGAACCGTTATCGGAACCGTCAATGTATGGTTTGCCATACTTCTGGTCAAAACGTTCAACAATGGTATTTCCTGTATAGTAGTCTTCAATCTTATTCAATCTTTCAATCAGATCAGGATCGTCTGTTGATTCACGTAATAAGTTTAAATTTCTGTAGTGGCAGTAATAACCAACGCCACCTACTGAAGTAACACAACCAAAGCCAACCGGCAAATAGTCAACTCTGCATGCCAGCATGTCCTTGTCCATGATGCTTCTGCATAGGAATGGATACATTAACTTCAAAGCTTCAAGTTCTCTGAAGCTCTTATCCATGTCTTTGGTACGTTCCAGCATGTCGACGAAGCTTTCCATCCAGGCAACCTGCTGTTCAACAGTTTTTTCAGCCTTAAGTTTTGCTTCTATTTCAACATTGGTTTTCTGATAGACTTTTTTAGCCATTGAGATCCTCCTTTATACCTTGTCGTACATGGTTCTGGACAGTAACTCCAGCTGTACGTTCTTAGATAAGTTAACAAATACGGCTGAGAATCCTGATACACGGACAATTAAGTTCTGATGGTTTTCCGGATGTATCATGGCATCCTCTAATGCATGGTGGTCAATTACGGTTACCATCAACTGACAGCCACCCTTCTTGAAGTAGCCCTTGAACAGTAAGCCGATCTTTTCAATGTTATCCTTGAAGAAGTTCTTCTGGAACTTGATGTTCTGTACCTGACCTACCTGATAATGTGGGTCAAACTTAACCAGTGAGTTAAGCATTGCGGTTGGGCCGCTCTTATCAGCGCCACCCTGTGGGTTATTGGATGGGTTCATGAATACTCTTGAATTACGTCCATCCGGTGAAGCACTGGTGCTGTTGCCCCATAAGGTATTGGTCTGGTTATTAATGATAACGATGCCATAGTAATGTAAGCCCATTTCCGGACCCATTTCATAGTTACGCTTAGCTACTAAGTTATAGACATCGTTGGCAATTTCATCTGCGTATGGATCATCATTGCCATATTTTGGTGCATCCTTCAGATCCTGCTGCATCTGTTCATAACCGACAAAGTCTGCCAGTAAGGCATTATTGATTTCTCTTAAGGTATATTTCTTATCTTCAAAGACAAGTTTCTTAATGGCTACCAATGAGTCAGAAGCATTGATATTACCATAGGTTTCATTACAGCCGCCTAAGTATCTGACGCCGCCATCCAATAATGGCTTGCCTCTGGCAATACAGTCATTCATCAGGTTACTTACAAACAGGAATGAAACCTGAGTGTTCATGAAGTGGTAACCCATTACCTGCTGCTTAACACACATGTCATTGTAGTAGTCACTGAGCTTGCAATAGTCTTCCCAGAACTCTTCGTATGTATGATAGTCTTCCAGTTTTCTTAAGATGACCGGACCAGCCTTATAACGGCCGTCAATTGGGTCAACGCCTTCATTCATCTGAATGGTGACTAACTTTAACAGGTTGATTACGGCGTTTGGTGTACCTACGGTATAGGTCTGTAAGTTCATTTCGCCGCAGCCAAACATTGCGTACTGTTCAGCTTCCTTTTCCGGTACTCTCATGCAATGTGCCAAGCCAGGAATGGTTACTTCATCGTTGTATAATGTCGGGAATGTAGCGCCATCAGCTAAACAATCCATTGCCTTATCCCAGATGTCCTTAGGTGTATCTTCATATAATCTCAGAGTAAACTGAGGTTCTACCTGTCTCATTTCCTTACATACATCAAGACAGATTCTAGCGAATTCATCTGCAGCAGCTGGGTTTCTGCGGCCACGGCCACCAACGATCAGTCTGCCGTTAACGGTTGTTCTCTTATTTTCAATTAATACCCATAAGCTTCTGACGATCTTATGAGCTTCTTCCTTTGTTAAATAACCTGATTCAAAGTCCTTAACCAGATAATCACCTAAGACATCATCAAGACGGCCATAGTTGATACAGCCGGCTAATAATGCATAGAGCCATGTTGCTTCCAGGGCATCCATGAAATGAACAGGCTTATCTGTTCTGATCGTACATAAGGAATCCTTGATTCTCTGCAATTCATACTTTCTCTGTTCATCAGCTGTTTCCATGTCTTTATCAATCATGTCGATATAGTAGTCACAGCAGACTGTAAACAGATCCATTGCTTCTAATGAACACTGTAAGAATTCATTATCTGGTTCTTCTTCCAGTCTCTTTTTAATTACATTCTTTAAACCGGTAATACCTAGGTCACACAGCTTGTTATAGTCAAGCATCATGCCACTTAATCTAGGACCTGCTGTAATAGGTGCGTTGTATATTGTCTGCATGTTATCGCCATAGACGACTTCAGGACGATAGTTACGGCTGTACTGGGTTCTGGTATCATACTTTGTCCAGTATTCATCTAAAGCGTCGATGCGTTTTAACAGATCTTCTTCTTCGATGCTGTCACGTAATTTATATAAATTGGCAAAGTGGCAATAATGACCTACCCCGCCAACAGAGGTTACTGCGCCAAATCCAATCGGCAGAAAATCCATTCTTCCTGCCAGTAAATCATCAGGTAAAATGGTTCTTAAAAGTCTTGGATATATTACTTTCAAGCACTCCAGTTCTCTTCTTGACTTACTGGATTGAGAGAACTTGCGGTGCGTCTCGGTATATAATTCCATAATTTCAACCTGTTCTCTTGGAGATTTTTCACAGGCCAGTTTTGATTTGATTTCTACATTTGTATGCTCTCTCAGTTTTCTTGTTGCTAAAGACATAGTATCACTCGCTTTCTTCAGTTGTGGATAGTTTATAAATACAGTTACAGCTGTCCCTAATATTTTCCAATTAAGGACAGCTTATTTTCAGATTTTTATGCTTATTCAGCCTTGTTTTCAGTTACATCACCGAACCAGATCATTTCATCCTTATGCCAGTCTGTGGTGTAGCGGTTCAATGCGTCAGTAAACTTTCTGACGATCAAGTGTGGACGGGTAATTGCACTGCCGACAACGATGGCATCTGCACCCATGTACATAGCCTTGACAGCATCCATTGGGTATTCAATATTGCCTTCCATGACAACGAATGCTCTTTCTCTTAAGCCCTTTGCCATTCTGGCAACTGCGCCATAATCAGGACGCTTGTAGCCAAGAGCCTTAGATTCCTTAGTAATACCCATACATGTTGTAGCAACGATATCAGCACCTAAGTCAATTGCATGTTCAGCATTTTCGTATGAATCGATATCAGCGAAAATTAATGCATCAGGAATTTCCTTCTTGATTTCCTTGATCAGATCACAGCGTGGAACGCCCTTATGGTTAGGTAACTGAGTAGCGTCTAATGCGATGATCTGAGCACCAGCATCATATAATGCCTTGGCATGTTCGATAGTTGGAGTCATGATTATTGTGCCAACTGTATCGTAATAGATCTTGTGTAAGCCTACGATCGGCAGATTAACTGCAGCGTGAATAGCAGCTACCTGTTCTGGCTTGTTTGCACGGATACCAACAGCTCCGCCATATTCAGCAGCTCTTGCCATCATAACAACAGTTCTGCCGTCATTATGAATTGGGTCATGTGGTTCAGTCTGGCATGAAACGATCATTCCGCCTCTCATGCTGTCTAATAATGCCTTCTTATCAATACTCATTATTTTTTTCCTTTCTTGTTTTACATGAACAAAGAGGCTCTGTGAGCCATTCCTCTTTATAGATTTACAGCTGCCCTTTGCCAGGCGGCAAAGGACAGCTTATTCAGTTTTGATTATTCAGCTTTTGTTACATCGCCATACCATGTGGCTTCTGCTTCATGCCAGTCTGTGGTGTAGCGGTTCAGAGCGTCAGTGAACTTCTTAACGATTAAGTGTGGACGAGTAATTGCACTACCAACTACGATAGCATCAACACCCATGTACATAGCCTTGATTGCATCTTCAGGAGTTTCAATGTGACCTTCCATAACAACGAAAGCTCTGTCCTTTAAGCCCTTAGCTAATCTTGCTACTGCAGCGTAGTCTGGACGCTTGTAGCCCTGAGCCTTTGATTCAGGAGTGCCGCCCATACATGTTGTAGCAACGATATCAGCACCTAATTCGATTGCGTGTTCAGCATTTTCGTATGTGTCGATATCAGCGAAGATCAGTGCATCTGGGATTTCCTTCTTGATTTCCTTGATCAGGTCGCAACGTGGTACACCTAAATGGTTCAGACGCTGTGTGCTGTCTAAGGCAATGATCTGTGCACCAGCTTCATATAAAGCCTTAGCATGTTCAATGGTTGGAGTCATGATAATTTCGCCCATTGTATCGTAGTAGATCTTATGTAAGCCTACGATTGGCAGTTTAACTGCAGCATGGATAGCAGCAACCTGTTCAGGCTTGTTTGAACGGATACCAACAGCTCCACCATATTCAGCAGCTTTTGCCATAGTAACAACTGTCCTTCCCTCATCATGGATAGGGTCATGAGGTTCGGTCTGGCATGAAACGATCAATCCACCTCTCATGCTGTCTAAAAGTGCCTTTTTGTCAAAACTCATTTTCTGTTTTACCTTCTTTCTATTTTGATATAGAGTGAATCTATTTATGGCCTAAATCTTAACCGCCTGCCTGAACCTTGAGTCCCAGCTTATCGCCAAGAGCTTCATAATGCTTCAGGTCAGCCTTGCTCATCATCTTTGTACCCTTTAAGGCATAATCACGGCCTAACTGTTCATACTTGTTTTCGCCTAAGTTATGGTAAGGTAAAAGATTTACTTCAGGTATGTTCAGACTGGCTGCCATTTCAATGATGGCTGTCAGTACTTCTTCTTCATAGTTGTAACCAGGGATAACCGGTACACGGATAACGATCTTTTCAGCGGCGATCTCTGCCAGCTTACGTAAGTTTTCCTGGATTCTCCAGCCGTTACCACCGGTGATTTCCTTGATCTTTTCAGGAGTTGACTGCTTCATGTCGAACAGGAACTTGTCAATTAAAGGTTCTGCCTTCTTCATTTTTTCCCAATCAGTATCGCCTGTTGTTTCAACAGCTGTGCTGATGCCTAATTCCTTGGCTCTCTGTAAGATGTTGTAGAAGAAATCAAACTGTACGAATGGTTCACCACCAGATACGGTAATACCGCCGCCTGATACATCGTAGTAATCCTTGTCTCTGGAAATGTAATCAATTACTTCATCAACAGTCTTGATGTCACCGATGAAGTTGATTGCCTTACCCGGACAGTTTCTTTCACAGGTTTTACAGCCAATACACTTGCTGCGGTCAAATTCCAGATGATCACCGACAATTGTAATGGCATGCTGTGGACAGTTACGTGCACATGTTCCACACTTCAAGCATTTCTTAACGTTGTACATCAGCTGTGGTTTGATCTGCTGAGATTCTGGGTTTGCACACCAAGGACATCTTAATGGACATCCCTGAATGAAAACTGTTGTTCTGATACCAGGACCATCATGGATGGCAAATCTTTCCATTTCCATGACACTACCCTTAACTACGTCTGCCATAATTACCTCCATTTGCAACTTTTTGATTGTTTTTAAACTTTTATATTCAATTTCACCAATAATATAACATTTTTACCCTTTATTGTATATACATTTGCCAGTGAAATTGCATATTCTTTCATAATAAATCAATTTGTGACATTATGCATTTTTAGCACAAACATTCACAGTAATTAAAGCTCCACTGGAATTACCAACAGAGCTTTAATTCTCTCTGAAACCAGCTGTGATTTCAGAATGGTAAACCAGATGATTTTTGACTCATCCAATTGAAGTTCTATACGTATTTTTCAACTTCCAGGATGGAAGTGATTATTACATCAGCTTCCTGCTGTCTGGCAAAGCCATCAACATCTCTTAAGGCAATTGTAAACGCCCCGGCCGCCTTGCCAGCCCTGATGCCTAATGGTGAATCCTCAATTACTATTGCCTCTTCAGGTAAGACATTATGATCTCTGATCGCTTCTTCAAAAACGAATGGATCAGGCTTGATATGCCCTGTTTCCGTACCGCTGTAGAACTTATCGAAATAATGCATCAGATTTGTTTTTTCCAGGATATCGCGGCCAATTACCGGTACGGCATTGGTAGCGATGCTGCATGGAATGTTTTTGTTTTTTAAATAGATAAGCAGTTCTTCAATGTTCTCTGTCAGAAGCTCATGCGGATCTTCCGGATAATACTTGAACCAAGGTCCGTGAATCTTATCCCAATTTCTATATGCCTCCTGATTGCCGAAAGTAGCATCCATGACATTACGGAAATCCAGATGACTGACACCCATGAAATTTGAGATGTCATCATGTGTATAACTTACCCCTGCCTCATCGAGTTGCTTCATGAATACACGCATGTTAAGCGTTTCAGTCTGGGCAATTACACCGTCAAAGTCAAATATTACCAGCTTAATCATAATACCCTCCAAATACACTCTTAATAGTATATACAATATATCACATTACCATTTTAATGTATATACATATAACTGATTATTTATCACAATATATAAAAAATCTGCCTTTTATAAAAAGCAAATAATTATTTAATATGTTTAAAACTCACATTTTTTCAAAATTAGTATATACATTTATAATAATCTGTTATACTGATGTACAAAAAGAGGTAAAGAACTTATGAGATTGGCTATTGATATTGACGGATGCATGACAGATGACAACAGATTCAGACTTGAACAGCATGGAAAATACTTATACGAACACAACCTGCCGGAAATGGATCTGCCATACGAAAGCGAGATAAAATGTGGCTATTTTACTGAAGAACAGGTAAACGAATTCTGGAATGCCACATTCTTTGAATACATCGAAAACGTGCAGCCTTTGTTATATGTTTCTGAAGTCATGCATAAGCTTAAGGAAGACGGCCATACAATTTTCATCTGTACAGGCCGTGTCGGTTCTACCAGGCAGGACGAATATGGCGAAAAAGTAAGAAACATTACCATTAACTGGTTAAAGAAATACGACATTGTTTATGATGATATCATTTTTTCGGGTTTTCCTAAGATCAATTACATACGTCCATACAACTGCGATCTGTTTGTTGAAGACAATACACGTACTGCTACAATACTGGCTAAGGAAATGCCCGTGCTCTTATTTGATAATCCTTATAACGTTAACTACGAATGTGATAATGTAACCAGGATATTCAGCTGGTACGACATTTACCGCCACATAAAAGAAGGAACCTACTAAAAAAAGCAGTCCCCTGAGATCATTCCTCAGGGGATTGCTTTTGTCTATAGTGACTATATCAGATTATAGTCAGTTTTTATGAGTGCAATATTATGAATTGATTTTATAATACGTGTAATACTACACCGATGACTGAACATAAGATGATACCAAGAATGATCTGCCATGGTTTTGCATGTTTTACTCTGATGAGATTCAGCATCCACAGAGTAAACAATACAGGCAGGATCTTTGGTACGATTGAGTCAATCAGTGACTGAACATTAAATGCGATATCGCCATCTGGGCCAGAATATGTGTATCCTAACTTGATGTTGATATTAACAAATGATGTTGTCATAGCGCCCATGGTCATCAAACCTACGATAGTAGCATACTGTGTAATTAATGGAATGATACCTGTTTCAGCAGCACTTCTTAAGAACTGTGAACCACCGTTCCATGCCATGATTGGTAAAACGTGACGTACAATAGCACTTGGGATATTGTATGAAACGAAGTAGATGATTGGACCTAAGATGCTTCCCTGTAATGAGTAACCAACAGCTAAACCTGTTGATAAGATCTTGAAAGATCCCCAGAACAGAGAGTCACCGATACCAGATAATGGGCCCATTAATGCAGCTCTAACACCGTTGATAGAAGCTACATCGTAATCTGGATTCATAGATGCTTCCTTTTCCATTGATGCGATTAAGCATGCTAAGAATGGAGCAACCTGTGGTGTAATATTGAAGAAGCCGTCTTCACGTAAGTAAGCAGTGATTCTGTCCTGCTTTGAATGACCTCTTGCATCACTGTAGTATTCTTCAATGACTGGAGCCATTGAGTTAACGAATGCTACGCCCTGCATTGTTTCATAGTTGAATGCAGTATTAACACGTGCAGCACGCCAGATAGTTTCGTTAACAACTTTCTTGTCAACGCTATCTAAGTATAACAGACTATTTTTCTTCTCACTCATCGAATAAGTCCTCCTCTCCGCCTGCAGCCTTTACAGTTGCAGGAGCAGCTGTACGGCCGAAGTTGTAGTTAACTAAGCAGTACAGAACACCAGCGGCAGCAACACCCAGCATTGGGATGCCTAAGTAAGCTGCTAAGAACCAACCTAACCAGTAGAATACAGCTGTCTTGTTAGACCAGATGATATTCAGGATCAGGGCGATACCAATAGCAGGAATGAAGCCTGTAGCTGTTGATAAGCCTGTCATTAACCACTGTGGTAATGAAGCGATGAACTGTTCAACAGCACCTGAGTTACCACTTGCAGCGATTAAAGCAACACCTAAGAGTACATGAATTGAAGCAGCCATGTTATGAACAGCGATGATCAAGTACTGTAAAGCATGCAGTTTCTTTGGCTCAGCCTGTTCACAAAGAGCAGTAACTCTAGGGTTGAAGAATGATTCCAGGGTTAATACAACTGGAGCCCACTGAGCACCTAATAAAGCTACAGGTACTGCAAGGGCAACAGCTGCCTCCTGGTCGACGCCTAACAGGATAACCATTGCTGTAGCGATGGCGGTACCAGCTACTGAGTCCTGAGGCATTGTAGCACCAATGTTGATAGCACCAAGGAACAATAATTCAAGTGAACCACCAAGTGTAATACCAGTTGTGATATCACCTAATACTGCTCCGACGAATGTGCCTACAAATATTGGCTGCGACAAAAATGTGTAACCAAACCATGTATTCGCTAAGTTACTGAAAATAACCACGATATACACTAATAAAGCATTTAGCATTTCGTTCTCCTTTCTATGAAATTATAAATTTTTCAAAATGCTATCCAAGTTCACTTTGGCATCAGACGGAATTGTACGGGAGTCAACATTATCATTGCCAACCAGTTCAACGATTCTCTTCAAACAAACAATGTCGTCGTCATCGAAAATCATGCCCTTCCACAGTTGTTTCCCATCTTTTTTCTTCTGGGCGCCGCCAACATTAACTGTGCCGACATTTTCCGGACCGATTCCCTCAATGAACTTAACTGTGTCACGCAAATTTTTGCATACGCCGAAAAGTTGCATGTCAGCAGTTTTTGGGTTTTTTACCAATTCGATTGCTTCATCAATAGTTCTGATGGCAATTTTCATGCCCTGAGGCTTTGCCAGCTTAACTGCCATTTTACCGATTTCATCATTTACCAATGCATCATTAGCAATAAGGATCGCATTTGGTGCAATGATGTTCAGCCATGACATAGCTACCTGTCCGTGAATCAATCTGTAATCAGTACGTAATACTTTAACTTTTGCCATAAATGATTCCTCTCTTTCAAAGTATTATTATCTGTAATAGGTCCCCTTACCTATTATTTCTGATTTCATCTACGGTTATACCCAGAACAACCGGTGTTGACTTAAAACCAATGCCCATTCTGTCTATACCCATATCTACCAATTCAAGGAAGTGCTCACGGGTACGTATTGCCCCGCTGCCCTTGATCTTGCATCTGCCCTTTGCCCCAGCCATCATAGCCTGGACAACTTCATTAGATGCACCTACTGATGGAGCGCCGGTGAAGAATCCGGTAGATGACTTAACAAAGTCAGCACCTGCTTCAGCAACCAGATCAGCACCTTTTTCTATCTGTTCAAGTGTTAATGAATCTGTTTCCAGGATGACTTTCAGTTCAGAGCCCATCTGATGACAGGCATCCGCAACTTCCTTTACATCCTTCTGGAAGCGTTCATATTCACCACTTCTTAATAAGCCATAGTTAGAAACAACATCGATTTCATCAACCTTGCACTTATCAAGAACGATTCTCATCTGTTCAATCTTTGATTCTGTTGTACTGGTTCCAAACGGGAAGTCTACTACTACGCAGATCCCGGTATTTGTCCCCTTGGTCATTTCAATGGCGATGTCCAGATATGAAGGATTGATGCAAACGGTCTTGCAATTGAAGTCGATGCCTTCCTGGATATATCTCTTTACATCATCCTGGGTAAATTCTGGTTTTAATACTGACTGGTCAATGTATCTTCCTAATTCCTGCCATGTCATTTCACAAGCTTTTTTATCAGGTTTCATTGTTCTCCCCCTATTCTTCGTCTACAAATTCACTTGCCACTTTCGGCATAATTACTATCTTGAATTCGCCATTTTCATAACGGAACTTTGTTATTGAACCGTTCGGGAAGATGTGCTTAGGGTCCCCGCCTAATACGTCTTCCATGGCTTTTAATACTCTGTTAATGAGAACTAAAGAGAAGTTACCGTGTGATACTAATAAGATATTGTCATTGTCGTTAGCTTCTTCAACATACTGATTTAAGGCTTCACGGCATCTGACTTCAATTTCATCACTGGTTTCACCACCAATGTCAGCCCAGCGTTCCTCTCTTTTTCTGGCCCAGAAATCATCGATGTCTATTGTCTTACCTGGCTTGCCATCATATAAGCCGAAATTCTTTTCTCTGATTCTGGTGTCCTGTTCCAGTTTTAAGTATGGATGGTATTGTAAAACGATCTCAGCAGTTTCTATTGCTCTTGACAATGTGCTGGCGATCGCTCTGTTAAACTTGATATTCTTCAAAGATTCAGCAGCATCCTGAGCCTGTTGTTTACCATGCTCATTTAAGTCTGTAGGAGAAATACCACTAATGATGCCATTTGCGTTGGCAATAGTTTCACCGTGTCTTACCAAAAAGAAATTTACAGTCTTCATAAATTTACTCCACAACCGTTTCAATCAATTTCCATATCACCCAAATGATTGCGGTTTTTAAAGATCTTTAGTGTTTACTACCCTTTTCAATTGTTAAAAACATCAATTTATATCGAATATTATTCGTTTTTTGCTTCTTTTTTTCACATTTAAAAGCTTTGTTGTCTATATTATTTCACCATTTTGCGTGTTTGTCTAGTTTTTCTAATCTTTTGTGACGCTTTTTGTTATTGTAACTAGCTCATTTGTTTACATTATTACCATGATACAACCATAAATTCAACATAATTGCATCATTGATGAATCACTGTGAAATATTTTAATCTATTTTGTTGCATTATCTATCAAAATATGCAAATATAAAGATGTACTTTTATCTAGAGTTGCGGGAGAGAATTAGCTCTGTGAACGCACACCAACCTTTAGTCAATAAAAGGTGGTACTGCTAATACCGATGAAAGAGAAGAAACATTAAAAGAAATATTAGGATCTTCTCTTTTAGGGAAGATTTTTGTTAAAAAGGAGGAGAAACTAATATGAAATCTTTTATGTTTACTAGTGAAAGTGTTACAGATGGACATCCTGATAAAGTATGTGACCAGATAGCTGATGCTATTTTAGATGAAGCAATTCGCCAGGATCCGGAATCACACATGGCTGTTGAAGCATCTATTAAAGATGAATTAGTCATGATTTTCGGTGAAGCAAATACCAAGGCAACCTTAAACTTTGAAAAGATTGCCAAGGATGTAATCAAGGACATTGGATATGAAGAAGAGTACAGAGTAATAACCAAGGTTGGAGTACAGTCACCTGAAATCAATACAGCCGTTGCCAATAACGTTGTATCAGCCGGTGACCAGGGCATGATGTTCGGATATGCTTCAAATGAAACACCGGCATTAATGCCTGCTCCTATTTATTACGCACATTTATTATCAAAACGTCTTTCTGATTTTAAGAAGGAAGATAACAGAATCAAACCCGACGGCAAGACTCAGGTAACTGTTGAGTATGAAGACGGCAAGGTAAAGAGAATCGAATGTATCGTAGTAAGTGCTCAGCATGATAAGAATCTTTCTCATAAGGAATTAAAGGAACTGATCATGAAATATGTCATCAAGCCAACGCTTCCAGCAGAACTGCTTGATGAAAATACAAAATACTACATTAATCCATCCGGATCATTCGCCATTGGCGGTTCCTGGGGCGATTCAGGAACAACCGGCAGAAAGATCATCGTTGATACCTATGGCGGCATGGGCAGAGTCGGCGGTGGCTGCTTCTCAAGTAAGGATCCTAGCAAGGTAGACAGAAGCGCTGCTTACTATTGCCGTTACGTAGCCAAGAACATTGTTGCTCATGGCTTAGCTGACAAGTGTGAAATTCAGGTTGCCTATGCCATCGGCATGAATGAACCATTATCTTTATACATTGATACATTCGGAACAAATCATGTTACTGAAGAAGACATTACAGCCTACGTTAACAGAAACTTCGATTTCAAGGTTTCTAACATCATTGATGAACTTGATCTGAAGCGTCCTATCTACAGACAGACAACTAACTTCGGTCACTTTGGCCACCCTGAGTCAAGCTGGGAACAGATTAAGGAAACAAAATAGGTAAACAAGTATGATAGATGCTCTGAAATGTACATTCGTTTTATGGCTATATGGCCTGTTTGATACAACACTCAATTGCTGGGGCGTTTTTCAGAGACCATTAGTCGCCGGTACCTTAACGGGTCTTTTACTAGGTGACTTAAAAACCGGTGTCATGATGGGAGCTACAATTGAGGGCATTTACATGGGTGTATCAAATGTTGGCGGCGCTGCCCCTTCCGAACCATGTTCAGCTACCATTATTTCAGTCGCCTTCTCAATTCTGACTGGCGCTGATGTATCGGCCGGCATTGCTTTGGCAGTTCCAATCGGAACCCTGATGCAGCAGGTCAATAACATGTTCTTCCCTGTGTGGGGTTCATTAGCACCTTATTGGGAAAGACTTGCCAGCTCGGGTAATACAAAGAAATATAAGCTTCAGCTGTTGTTATTTGATGCCTTCATAGGCAGGTTACCAAGCTACATCATCATGTTCTTAAGTATTGCCTTCGGCATTGAAGGTTTACAGATAGTATTCTCAAAATTACCAGACTGGTTATTAAGAGGCTTGAGTGCTACAAGCAGCATGATGGCTGCCGTAGGCTTCGCTAATCTGATCAGAATAATCTGGTCAAATGAAATTGGCGCATTCTTCTTTGTAGGATATATATTCGCGAAGTATCTGCATTTAGATACTTTACCTATCGCCATATTATTAGGCGTAGTCGCCATTTATACCTTCTACATTGAAAAGAGAAATATTGAAATGCCTGTTTTAGCAGAAAGTGAGGAGACTAAAGATGAGTAACGCCTTGACTAAGGACGAGAAAAAAATCCTCCGTAACATGTACATCAATTCAAACTCCTGCTTCATATGCTTCAACATGGTAAAGATGGAAGGCAATGGTTTCTGTTTAACCATGGTACCTGCCATTAATGATGTCTATAAGGACAATGAAGAATTAAGAAAAGATGCTTTAAGAAGACATAACGGCTTCTTTAATACCCATGCCGTATTCGTTCCTTTAATTGCCGGCTTATGTTACGCAATGGAAAAGGAAAAGAAAAGCAGTGCCGTTGATGCTGAAGTAATTGACAGTATCAAGGCAGCCTTGATGGGACCTACCGCAGCCATTGGTGACTCTTTCTTCTATAACTGTGTAAGAGTAATCGCCGCAGGTATCGGTATTGGCATTGCTTCAAGCGGCAACCCGCTTGGCGTAATTCTGTTCATCTTACTGTATGGCGGTTCACAGATGATCATCAGATGGGAATTATTGGTATTAGGCTATCAGACAGGTGGCAACTTCATTAAGCGACTGTTTGAAAACGGACTTATTGATATTCTTACCAAGTGTTCATCAATAGTTGGTATCGGCATGGTTGGTGCCTTAGTTGCCCAATTAGTAAACGTACCGCTTAATCTTGTTATTAATGTCAGTGGCGCAGAAGTAAACTTCGGAGAGATCCTTGATTCGATCTTCCCGGGCATATTGTCAATTGCCTTGGTATTCGGAATGGTTGGACTACTGAAGAAAGGCATGTCCCCTTCTTCACTAATCATCCTGTTAATGGTGGTATCAATAGCCCTGGCATTCATTGGTGTTTTTTAAAACAGTTAAAACCAAACTGTTAAATATCTATAGCTGGCCAGCATAGTTTAATTCATGAATTAAAAAATCATTGGTTAAGTATGTATTTTCATTATGCATAAAACAACTGAGGGAGAATTTTATGGAAATAATTAAACTGATACCGGCTTGTAAGGACTACCTCTGGGGAGGTACGAAATTAAAAACAGAATATAACAAGAAGACTGATCTGGAAAAACTGGCAGAGACCTGGGAAATATCTGTTCACCGTGACGGTGCTTCTCTGGTAGATGGAAAAGACTGTACGTTAAATGAATATCTGGATAATAATCCGGGTTACCTGGGAACAGCCTGTCCAGATGGTTTACCGATACTGGCAAAGCTAATTGACAGTGCCCAGTCATTGTCAATTCAGGTTCACCCTGGTGAAGAATACGCTCAGAAATATGAAAACGATCATGGCAAAACTGAATCATGGTTTGTCGTATCTTCTGAACCGGGTTCATTCATCTATTTCGGGGTAAACCGGGAAGTAACCAGAGTAGAATTAAAGAAAGCAATCGAAGATAATACGATCCTTGATTATCTTAACAAGATATATGTAAAACCAGGTGACTTCATCCTGATCGAAGCAGGAACGATTCATGCCATTGGCGAAGGCTTGCTGATCTGTGAAGTGCAGCAGAATTCCAATGTCACCTACCGCATGTATGACTATGACCGCAAAGACGCAAACGGCAATAAGCGTCAGCTGCATGTTGATAAGGCTCTTGACGTTTCAATCATGAAGCCAATTGAAGGCGCTGTAGGAACTGTTGATCCTGAAAAGACAACGCCTATGATTGACTGCGACTTATTCACCACTGAATATTTCGTAGCTAAGGGCTGCAGTGACTCATTAACCGATGAAACAAGCTTTACCGGCTTCATCTTCCTAGATGGATGCGGCACAATAGCCTTCAAGGAAAAATGTTACGACTACCGTAAGGGCGATACCTTCATGGTACCTGCAGAAAACGGTGTCGTAAAAGTAACAGGCAATGGCAAGGCCATTAAGATCAGAATAAAGCAGAGCAAGGAGGCCGCTTAATGGAAAAGGTTATTCTTAAGGGAACTGACCTTAATGTAACTAAAATCTGCTTAGGTACAGGCTCCTATGGCAGTTCATTTGATATAACTAAATGTCCTGACCAGTTAGACTACTTCTATTCTAAGGGCGGTAACTTCCTTGATACGGCTGTAGCCTATACGGATTGGAAGCCGGGAGAAAGATCAAGGTCAGAAAAAGTCATCGGCAAATGGATGAAAGAACGCGGTAACCGTAATGAAATCATTCTTTCTGCCAAGGGCTGTCATCAGGATTATTTGGAGCCTACCGGTTCTGCCGGCACCAGTAAAATGGGACCGTTAAGGGTCAACAGAAAAGCCATAAAGGAAGACGTTGAAAAATCACTGGAACTGTTACAGACGGATTACATAGATATCTTTGGCTTACATCAGGATGATCCAGATGTAGATGTCGCTGAAATAATTGAAACTCTTGAAGAAGTAAAGAAAAGCGGCAAGATCAGATACTATGGCTGTTCTAACTGGACTGTTGAACGACAGAGGCTTGCCTATGAATATGCTAAGTCAAAAGGTTATGAGGGATTCATAATGGACCAGTTGAACTGGAGCATTAACAAGATAAACGCTGATGGGCTTGTTGCTGAAGGAAACGTAGCCATGAATGATGAGTTATATGATTTCCACAATCAGACACAGATAAATGTCCTAGCCTACTCATCAAGTGGCAGAGGCTATATGCAGAAAAGAGCATCAAATCTCCCTATGAGAGATACTGATCATGAAAAGTATGATAATCCTCAGAATGAACTGATCTTACCGGTACTCATTGACATAGCCAATAAGCATAAGGTTGCCGTACACAGTGTGGTAATCAAATACATGACAGTTGAAAGAAACTTTACCGCCATTCCAATAGCTTCATGCCGTAGTAATGAAGGCTTGGATGTCATACTTGATGCTTTAAACTTTGACTTTGACAAGGAAGACATGACTGCCTTAAAGGCCGTAGCTCAATATATTTAAGTGCACATAAGCAAATTGTGCCTGACAATTTGCATTAAAAATAAGTCTGCGGTGTACACAGACTTCCTCCTCTATGACACCCGCCATAATTGCGGGTGTTTTTTATATTACCTGCATTTTTATACAAATCTGCAATCGTATTGCGGATTTGTATAATTATTACATCATTTTTTTGTTTTAATAAAACATAATAAAAAGTCTGTATCGAGTTTCAGTTAGCACAATACAGACTTTTTCTATTATCTAAAACTCTTTAACCTTAAAGCCGGCTTTTACTGTGTTTTCTACAGTTGCACTATGGTTTTCACACAGCAGATGATATATTTCATGTTCATAAGGTTCATCACCTTCATACCATGTTCCATAGGTCTGAGAGAAGCCTACAAGACTTAATCTAGGAGTTTGAGTATGTCCCTTAGATCCCCATTTGCAATTGGTATGTAGTGTTACACCGCCAAACTTCCATGTTGCATTTGTATAAGCGACTGTAGGATCATCCTTGGCATATGGATACTGTTGCCAGTCTGCTTCAAGATAAACCTCATCTGATAACACTGGTTCATTACCTTCCAGCCAATAATATGCCATGCCATTACCATTTTCTTTGTGCACACCGACCCAGGCACATTCCTTACGCCCATCTTTTCTGATTCCTGACATGAACGTAAAGGCAATGAATATGTTATCGGTATCCTGTTTAAGATGTTCCAAGCTATCAGCCTTCATGTATACTCTATCAATGCAGCCTAATGATCTGACTGGCTGACCATCAAAAGTACCGGTATAGAGCAGATGCTGCTGCATGTAACCATGACCTAATATTGAGTCTTCATGGGCAAAGAACGCAAATGGGAAATACTCAACTTTTAAGTCAAGTACATCAGATTCCTTCCAGCTGGCGCCATCTTCCGTATATATGAATTCGGTAAATGGTTCCTTACTGTTATGCATGAAGGTCACAGGATCGTCACAAACCTTACGGTATGGCTCTTCAGTTTCCATTTTCTGAGCCATTCGGTCAAAGTATGGTGAAGGAGACTGTCCTTCTAATGGGCTATCACCAAGCACGCAGACTGTTCCGCTTCTGTATCCTGTTCTGGTCATGGAACGCATGTAATAGCCTGGTTTTTCACATCCCGGCTTGAATATCATGCCCCAGTTAAAATGTCTTACAAGCTGTGGATAGCCGTCTGTGGCAAATACCTGAGGTTTAATATCGAGGTCATCTGCCTTTAATTTTCTTACTTCAAATGGTAGATTTTTCATATTTACCTTTCCAACCCCAGTTAATTGTTATTATTTGTAAAGATCATAATAAGTGATCAATTCAACATTATTATCTTTTAACCACTGTATGATTTCCTGGCTCTGATACATTTCTGCATCCTTGGCTCTTTCCAAAGATAATGATGTCATGGTCAATAATGGCGCATCGACATATCCTGGATGACAGATCAGATGTACATCATCATTCGGCCCACACTCTTTTAAAGCTTCAATGACATATTTAACGGCATCCTTGGTTAACTGCGCCTCAGCATTGAATTGCTTTGTATTTGAAGCTTCAGAAACCGGCATGATTCTCTTGAAGTTTAATTCTTCTAATAATTCCATGCTGTAAGGAATGCCTTCTTCCTTTGAAATCTGCTGAATGGCTTCATTATAGTGTTCATGCTGCAATGAATGAGCATGCAGGAAGCCAGGTTTCTTACCGGTAAGTTCCACAAAACGGTCATACTGAGCTCTTAGTTCTCTGTATACTTCATCGTATGGATATAACTGTCTTCTTCCCTCTTCTGTTGCATATAATGGGTTCCTTAAAGCGGCCCCGCTCTTAATGAACCAGCCATTTTCATCAACCAAATGTTTTACTGTTGCAGGATCTGACAATGGCTTACCTGCCACAATGTTAAAGTCAATTCCAAAACAGGCCTGTGGTCTGTCCTTCATGAATGATACTGCATATTCTGCAGATGGCATATTGGTAAATATTCCGGTATTTCTTAAGAAACCAAAATCAATTGAGTCAACAATTCCATCTGTTACGGCTCTGGTAAAGCCATAATCATCGCCCTGAGTTAATAAACGCATAATAATCCTCTGTTATCTTTCTAGACAGATTAAAGATACTGTCAATCTATGTTCAGATCATATGATCTTAACTTCATTTATGATAAATAAGATAAAACTGCTGACTGCTTGAAAAACTACTGTTCCTGTTCGCTGTTGAATACTCTTTCAACCTTGGTAACGACCTGATAATCAGCCTTGCCGTTATCATCAACCAGGTTAACTTCTTCGCTTACCGCAAACTTATCACCGGCAAAATAGTGATAGGTTACTTCAAACGGTCTGCCGTCAACATACCAGAACAGTTCCTGCTTTAGCAAGGCAATGTTTCTGTTCTTAAACAGGATCTTCTGTTCGTCATCAGGTAAAACGGCACTGGCTTGAGAGCTGCCATAGGTTCTCTTGATGTGCTTTACCTTATCCATGTAATAGTTAAATGAACCGTCCAGACACTTAATGTCAAAGTCCGGTAACATGTCATAAACAATGTAAGAGTAAGAGATAACGATAGGTTCGCCATCACCTGTTCTTAATCTCTTGAAATAATGCATGTAATCATCTTCACCGATTTCCAGCATCTTGGCTACCTTAGGGTTCTTCTTGTCCTTTACGATGCCATATTCCAGTAATTCCGTGCCGGCCTTCATGCCGCCTTTTTCGATCATGTCAGTAATGCCGGAAGGATGCTTACTGCGTGCTGCGACACGGTTAAGATAGTCATCCGTAACGAAAGAGCCATAACCGGAAATACGATAAATGTAGCCATTCTGACTTAAAAAAGTCATGGCCTTATTGACCGTCATACGGCTGGCGTTAAACGTCTTACAGATGGCAATTTCCTTGTCGATCTTATCGCCAGGCTTTAAATTGCCATTACGGATGTTCTCTTCATAGTAATTAATGATTTCAACATATTTCGGGATCTTGTTCATATAGCACCTCCAGTATGTATACCTGTCAAAGGTTACAAAATATTACATATGTATATGTTTATTATATAACAATATTTATACATATGCACCTGGATTAATTGTTTTTATAAAATGTTAAAATGCTGTAAAGCCTTTAGAATACCGTCATCATAAGTAGCTGATGTTACGTAATCAGCGTGCTGCTTGCACTCTTCAGTACCGTCACCCATGCATACCCCAACACCTACATATTCCAGCATTTCCACATCATTTTCATTATCACCAAAAGCCATGCATTCCTCTGGCTTTACACCTATCATGTCCAGTAATATTCCCAAGCCGGTCTTCTTACTGTAACCCTTGGCATTAATATCATAGATGTCCGGTTCTCCTCTGACACATTCTACCCTGTCGCCAAATACTTCCATGAACTGGTTCTTTACTTCCAGTTCGCAGGTAATGGTGCCGGAATTAGGCAATGCATCCTTATCAGGATGAGGAGTCAGAGAATTGTTAGGAGCTCTTAGGAAAAAGCTTAATAAGGCATCTGTAACAACATAGGCAAATACACCTTCTTCAAACTTCCAGAACAGACCGATGTTTTTTTCAGTGCAGTATTTGTTAACATCATCAAATACATCCTTATCGATCTTCTTGGAAAAGATGATGTTACAGTCACCATCGGTTAAAAGATGCGCATTTGCACAGGCATAGTAATCAGGATAGATGCCGTTCTCCTTTGTTTCCGTTACCGCAAATAATGGTCTACCAGTAGTTATTAATACCTTCTTGCCCTTAGCCTGTAACTGTCTTATTGCCTCTACGGCACTTTTTACATATTCTCTGGTCGCAGGTATGGTCAATGTTCCATCTATGTCAAACGCAAACGCCTTAAATTCCATTTTATTCCCCTCACAATTCGTTTATGACGCATAAATGACAGTCAGCATATTTACTGACTGTCTTTTCATAAATCTTCTTATATGCCTTCGTACAGCGTTCTGGTAACAAGTTCCTTCTGTACTTCCTTATCCAGGTTAATGAATACAGCTGAGAAGCCGGATACTCTGACGATCATGTTCGGATACTTCTCCGGATGTACCATGGCATCTTCCAAGGCATGCTTATCAATGACAGTTACCATTAACTGACAGCCGCCTTTCTTAAAGTAGGCCTTGAATAATAACTTGATCTTTTCCAGATTATCCTTGAAGAAGTTGGTCTGGAACTTAATGTTTTGAACCTGGCCAACCTGATATCTGGCGTCAAACTTGGTTAATGAATTAAGCATGGCTGTTGGACCGCTCTTATCAGCCCCACCCTGTGGGTTATTGGAAGGATTCATGAACATTGCTCTGGTTCTGCCGTCTGGTGAAGCAGCGGTTCTTAAACCCCAGTCCGTATTGGTCTGGTTGTTAATGATTACGATGCCATAGTAATGTAAGCCATGTCTGATACCGGCATCACGAATGCTTCTGGAAACGGTGTTATAAACTCTGCAGGCAATTTCATCAACATCATCCTGGTCATTACCGTACTTGTTACAGTCCTTCATGTCTTTCTGAATCTGTTCATATCCTTCAAAGTTATTAATACATGCATTGTTGATTTCTCTTAATGTATATTTCTTATCATCAAATACCAACTTCTTAATGGCGTAGATGCCGTCTGAACAGTTGATGTTACCGTAAGTCTCACAACAACCTCCTCTATATCTGACACCGCCATCCAATAAGGCCTTGCCACGGGCAATACAGTCATTCATGAGCATGCTGACAAAGAGGTAGGAAACTTCCTCTGACTGCTGCTTATATGAATTCTGCTGAGCCTTGCCACAGATATTAGCATAGAAGTAATGTAATCTTTCGTATTCAGCATAGAACTCTTCAAAGTCTTTATAGTCTTCTAATTTCTTTAAGGTTAACGGACCGGCCTTGTAGACATTATCCCAAGGGTCTACACCTTCATTTAAAAGAATTGTTAATACCTTTGTTTCATTAATGTTGGAGTTAGGTGTACCAACAGTCATGCCAACCAGGTTCATTTCCCCACAGCCAAACATCGCATACTGTTCAGCTTCCTTTTCCGTAACTCTCATACAGTTCATTAAACCAGGAACTGTTACTGCGTCATTATACAATGTTGGGAATGTAGCCCCATGAGAAAGGCAGACAACAGCCTTATTCCAGATGTCTTCCGGGGTATCCTCATATATTCTCAAGGTAAACTGCGGTTCGACATAACGGCATTCATCGCAGACCTCCAGACAGATTCTGGCAAATGTATCAGCGGCCTTAGGATTCTTTCTTCCTCTGCCACCAACGATTACTCTGCCGTTAACTGTTGTACGCTTGTTTTCAATCATGGTCCATAATGACTTGACAATGTCATGAGCCTCTTCATAAGTAATGACACCGTTATCCAGATCATTCTGTAAGAATTCACCAACTACATCATCCAGTCTGCCATAGTTAATGCAGCCTGCCATTAAGGCGTACAGCCATACGGCCTGTAAAGCCTGATGGAAATTAGTTGGTTTTTCTGTTCTGATTACCTGTAAACTTTCAATGATTCTGTTTAATTCCTTAGCTCTCTTACTGTCAGCTTTCTTCAAATCTTCCTTGGCTTCTTCACATAAGTAATCTGCACAGGCTGTAAACAAGTCTAAGGCCTGTAAACAGGCATCATAGAACAGGTTGTCATAGTTATCCTTACGGAAGATTATTTCTTCCTTTAAGCCTCTTATACCCTTCTCCATCAACTTGTTATAGTCAAGCATCATGCCGCTTAAACGGGCAACTGTTAATATCGGTCCATCAAATGTATGTTCATCATTACCGGCAATGTTTATGACACCATCGGAATAGTTCTTCACATATTTTCTGGCTACGTCATGATCTTTCCAATACTCAAACAGATTCTGAGCTCTTTCAATCATGTCAGGATCATCTAATTCATCAATGAATTTCTGTAAGTTATAGAAATGACAGTAATGACCTACCCCACCAACTGAAGTAACACAGCCAAAACCGATTGGTAAATAGTCTAATCTGCCAGCCAGTAAATCTTCAGGCATTATCGTTCTTAACATTCTAGGATAGATGACCTTCAGACATTCAATTTCTCTGATTTCTTTTGGCTTATCCAAATTTGCCTTATATGTTTCGGTATATAATTCCATTATTTCCAGCTGTTCCTTAACTGGCTTTTCACACTTTAACTTTGGTTTGATCTCAATATTCGTTTTTCTTAATTCTTCTTTAGCCATTACTGTTTTCCTCCTCATACCACTACTATTATTTTATTGCTGAGGAGCTTCACGGTCAATAGTAAATATATACATTTAGAATATTTACACGTTTTTATGTATATACTATTTTTATATAAAAAAAGCCCTTCCATTAAAACTGGAAGGTTCTCCAAAATAGTTGGTAGGCCAGAAGTTGGGGGGGCAAAGTTGGGGGTCTGAAGTTGGGGAAAAAAACATAAAAAACAGAAGGTAAACGTCACAGTCAGTAACGTTGCCTTCTTTTAAAATGCTCTCTATTATTTTGATTGTTCACGTCATAAATAATGGAGGTATTTTATATGACAGATACAGTCCAGATAATTTCAAAAGAAACAAAAGGTCATAAACAGTGGCCACAAAACATCAACTTTAAAGTCAGTAAATATCATCAGATTATACGGTGAATGTTTTAGTTGCTCACCTGTTTGCTTATCAGGGACTACTCCCCAACTTATTCAGTTGTCAGCTATACCGACAAACTAAAAAAGTTAAGACATTTAACAGTCATAACTTTTTCCGTTTAATTAAATTCTTGCTACCCCACTCTTACGGGCAGCTTCTGCCACTGCCTTGGCAACTGTCTTACCAACTCTAGGATCAAAAGCCTTAGGCAAAATGTAATCCTCGTTCAATTCTTCATCACTTACTAATGAAGATATGGCTTGGGCAGCTGCCATTTTCATTTCTTCATTTATGTCACTGGCTCTGACATCAAATGTTCCTCTGAATACTCCTGGAAATGCCAGTACATTATTTACCTGGTTAGGATAATCACTTCTCCCCGTAGCTACTACCTTTGCGCCTGCAGCCTTGGCATCTTCATAGGAAATCTCGGGCATTGGATTTGCACAGGCAAAGACAATTGGGTCTCTATTCATTGATCTTACCATCTCACCATTTAAGGTATTAGGTGCTGATACACCAATGAATACATCAGCTCCCTTAATGACATCACATAACCTTCCTGTTTCCTTATTTCTGTTGGTAACTAATGCCATTTCTTCCTTGATCCAGTTAAGGTTTTCTCTGCCTTCATAAATGGCACCGTTTCGGTCAGTCATTATGATGTTTTCATAACCGGCTGATAGTAATAACTTAACAATTGAAATTGCGGCTGCTCCAGCACCGGAAGTAACGATTCTTACCTCTTCCTTTTTCTTACCGACAACCTTTAAGGCGTTCGTTAAGGCGGCTAAGGTTATGATGGCCGTACCGTGCTGGTCATCATGGAAAATAGGAATGTCGCACTTTTCCTTCAGTTTTCTTTCAATTTCAAAACAACGTGGTGAAGAAATGTCTTCCAGGTTTACTCCACCGAAAGAACCTGATATCAGATATACTGTATTAACTATTTCATCTACGTCTTTTGACTTAATGCAGATTGGAAAGGCATCAACATCGCCAAAGGACTTGAATAATACACACTTACCTTCCATTACCGGCATGCCTGCTTCTGGGCCTATGTCACCCAAACCAAGTACTGCTGTACCATCAGTTATTACTGCACAAAGATTATGTCTTCTGGTTAGTTCATAACTCTTATCGATGTCTTTTTCTATTTCCAGACACGGTTGAGCAACACCAGGAGTATAAGCCATGGTAAGATCTTCTTTAGAATTTACCGGTACTCTGGAAACAACTTCGATCTTGCCCTGCCATTTTTCATGCAGTTCAAGAGACTTTTTCATTACATCCATCTTAGTTCTCCTCAAATGGGAAGACGTATGGCAGATTCAACTTATCTCTTAAGGCAATCATTTCCTTCTGTACGGCTTCGCCTACCGGCACACCCTTGTCTTTTCTTTCCTGCCATACTAAGTATTCCTTTTCACCGGCTGTATAGATCCTGTCATAGCCAGGAGCCTTGGTTGAAGCTCTTAAGGCACGGCAAATCTCACCGGCCGTCTTCTTAAATGTTTCAAGACCCATGAACGCTTCTGGATCAACCACGAAGAAGAAATGGCCAAGATGGAACATCTGAGTTTTACCTTCCGGACTTACCCCACTTAATGACTTCATGAATTCACCGCCAGCCAAGGCACTGGATAAGATTTCAACAACAGTTGCGTAACCATAGCCCTTATAGCCAGCCATTTCATCACCCGGGCCACCGCCCAATGGTGTTAAGGCAGCGGTTCCCTTGGTCAACATTTTTAATATTTCCTTGGAATCTGTAATTGGTTTTCCGTCATGAGTAACAACCATACCGGCAGGTGTTTCTCTTCCTGAACGGGCATAGTATTCTACTCTTCCTCTTTGCACAATTGAAGTAGCACAGTCAAGACAGAAGTTAAAGTCTTCATCAGTCGGCATGGAGAATGTTAACGGGTTAGTTCCTAACATGTTTTCTACGCCGAATGTAGGAGCAATGGATGGTCTGGCATTTGTACCTGTAACCCCAATCAAACCTTCATTTGCAGCCATGTCAGTCCAATATCCGGCAATGCCATAGTGGGTAGAGTTCTTGATTGCTCCACCAGCCATGCCACACTTCTTGGCCTTCTCTATTAACATTTCCATCATCTTCTTGGAAGCTACCATGCCCATGCCGTCATGAGCATCCATTACTACGGTTGTCGGTGTTTCCTTGATTATTTCTATTTCTGTTTTTGGTAATAAGGTACCGTTTATGATTCGGTCAATGTAGATAGGTTTAAAACGGTTACTGCCATGTGATTCAATGCCTCTTCTGTCACTTTCCAGTAAGACATCAGCACAAACTTTGGCATCCTCTTCAGGCACACCATATGCCTTGAATACGTCAATCATGAAATTGCCCATCATTTCCCATGGGACATACGGTCTGGTTTCCATAAAAGTCCTCCTTTTTATTATTATGTGTTAATTAGTATCTAATTAAATTATATACTCATGAATCATAAAATATATTGTTTATACCTTCATTTGTTAGAAAATTAACATATTTAACGACAGAACTGTATCTACAAAATATCCTCTTGCCCAAAACTTTCTGTTTCCAAATTTGTATTTCATATTTGCATGTCTTTCAAATATCATCAGTGTGCTCTTACTCTTCAGATACCCCATAAACTCTGCTACTGAATACTTTGGTGCTATTTCTATCAACATATGGATGTGATCTGGACATGCTTCTGCTTCCAGTAATTTACAGTCTGGTTTCCTTTCTATCAACTGTCTTATTATCTTTCCTATGTCTGCTCTTAACTTATTATAGATTATCATCCTCCTGTATTTCGGTAGTATCACTATGTGGTATTTGCACCGATATGTTGTGTGTGATAAACTGTTTTTGTCATTCATTTGACGCTATTCCTCCTATAATTTCTGTAGCTGCCAGGCCACATAAATTATATCCGGATAGCGTCTTTTTTATCACTAGAAGCTCTAGTACCACGCGCATAGCACGTGGTATCTGTCTGCGACAATGAAAAATGACACCTTTTTCAAGGTGTCACTGTCTTTACTTTATTATTACATTGGTTATCAGATTTGCCAGTTTCCTGAACACAAATGTTAACCCTATCAAAATCATTACACTTAATACAAAATACAAATGAACATTGAGATTCATTGTAGCAAGAATTGTATAAGGTATTCTCTGTAATATGTAGATTTCAAATACATAGTTGCCTAATAAACCAATTATCGGATTGTTTATCTCAAACTTAAATGTAATAGTCAGTAATAATACACAGAATACAGCACTGTTTATCACATTGGCGATGCCATAGCCTCTATAACCCAGGATGTTCAAGACACCTGTTAACAGAGCACTGGCAATAAGAATGATCCAGTAATGCTTGTTAAGGATTATATTCATTACATCCTTATAACAATAATACCAGACGCCCAATACATATGCCGGGATGGTGTCATACCAGTAGTCACTCTTTGTCATGATAAGCAAGCCTATTAATGCCAAAGATAAGAATGATAGAACAATTAACTGAAGGATTCTTTTATTGTTTTTAAACAGTGTAAATACAAGATAGGTAATCAAGTACAAGCATAACAGTACGAATATATACCAGTTACTGTTTCCAACACTGTCCCAGCCTATCAGTACTAACAATGGATTAACTGTGTAGTTAATGCCAAGTACCAGATTCATTATGTAGTACAGACATACTGCCAGATCAAAATGAATCAATGTTTTTAAAACTCTGTTCTTAAGGAATGAACTCAAATAATCTTTTTTCTTATCGATTGATAACATTACTCCATATCCTGAGAAAAACAGAAATGGTGTAACCATCAGCTGTCCGATTCTTTCAAAGAATAACAGATATGGATAATTAAAGGCTGTATTCTCAATGGTAATGTACTGATTGAAGTGTGACAATAATATTACCGCAACAAAAATACCTTTTAAGGAAGTTGAGTGCTCCTTATCAAGGTACCTGTCGTCACCTGTTTTGTTGATCTTAACACCTATTAATGAAATAATTGCTAAGATTCCTAAGTAAATTGTCATCATGTTATCTTCTTCTGAACTTATCTAATAATTTCAATACTTCATTGAAGTTTTCTCTCTGAATGAAATAACTGAGCAGGACATATAGTAATACTCCTGTTATAACCTGTACTATCAGTGCAATCAGATTATTACTGATCAAACTGCCAACAAAGTATACTGCACCGCACATTATCAATGAACAGATAAGCGGTGGCAAAACGTCACCAAACTGTTCTGAATACTTGTAATTAACAAGCTTAACATTTGGATATGTATTACACAATAATGCAACAACTGTCTGTGACAGGCCTCCCAAGGCAATGTAATATACTCCCATCTGCATGGTTACCAAGAGAATGGCAATTCCATATCCCTTCTTTATAACTTCCAGAATAAGAACTATGTCACTTCTGCCCTTGCTCTTTATTGCCTGTAAGTTAATTACCTGAATGGCTTCTACCGAGCACATCAGACAGGTAATGATCATGAATGGCAATGCAGGCAGCCATTTTTCGGTATATAAAACAATTATTACATTCCTGGCTGTAGCTAATAATCCAAACATCAAAGGCATTATTACCAAAGAAAACAGTTTTAATGATTTCCTTAAGGTATTCTTTAACTGAACCATGTCATCCTGAATGTTGCTCATGGCACTCATTAATACTGTGCCTGCTGAACTGTTAATGTTCGTCGTTAACATTTCAGGCAGGTTTCTGCCCTTGTTGTAATATGCAAGATCTTCAGTTGTATAAACCTTGCCAATTATCAGAGTTCTTAGGTTCTGATAGATAGTATCCAATAAAGATGCCGCCAGCATCTTACTGCCGAAGTTGATCAATGGTTTTAATCTGCTCTTATCAAATAAAACTGCCGGATGCCAGTCAATGGTCAGCCATAAGACAATAGTATCAATTATGGCATTTGTTAAAGTCTGGCCTACCAACGCATATGGTCCATAGCCCTTCACTGCCATGTATATGCCTACAACAGCTGAAATCAATGTTCCAATGAGTGTTGAGAAG
>JAFRLB010000078.1 GCA_017431405.1 Erysipelotrichaceae bacterium
AATTAATAAACAATGAAAAAAGTAACTGATACACACCTGAAAAAATATTGACATATTTCATCAAAAGTATAAAATAGGGTTATTAGAATTAATAGTTCTATGCGTTTTTTCAAGAAGGGAGAAAAAAATGAAGAAATTATTAACAATTTTACTCGCAGTTACTATGTGCTTCACATTTGCAGCATGTGGTAAGAAAGAAGTTACTGTTGATGAATTCCGTGAATTTAACGCTGAAACCTATGGCGCTGAAAGCACAACTATTTATAACGATGCTTTCGGTGACTTCCTGACAATCAACCAGGAAGCTAAGGCAAACACAACAGACATGGCTAACAGATATGCTATGATGGCTGTTGCTGAAGCTAAGTTAATGGAATCTGCAGTAATGTTACCATTGTACACACGTGGTGGTAACTACGCTATCTCAAGAGTTGCTCCTTATACAGTAGGATCTGCTTTATGGGGAACAGATGCTGACAGAAGTGATACATTATTAGTTACAACTGATTTCATCACTGCTGCAGACAGAACTGAAATGAGAGAAAAGTACAATGAAGTAAAAGGTACTGGCACTTATATGCAGTGGGCTAAGGAATTCTTAACAAGCAAGGGCTACACATTAAAGGATTCTTACACAACTACATATACAGGTGAAAACCAGACTTGGGATGCTTTAGCTACTTCAAGACAGGCTGACACAGACAAGATCGTTGATACATACGCAGGCTTATTAAGATATGACTGTGAAGGTATCCAGCAGCCAGAATTAGCTACAGGTTATGAAATTTCAGAAGATGGTTTAACATACACATTCACAATCAGAGATGGTGCTGTATGGACAGACTCACAGGGCAGAGAAATCGCTCCTGTTACAGCTGATGACTTCGTTGCTGGCTTCCAGCACATGTTAGATGCTCAGGGTGGTCTGGAATGGTTAGTTGAAGGCGTTATCGTTGGCGCTACAGACTACATCAATGGCGATCATGACTTCTCAAAGGTTGGCGTTAAGGCTTTAGATGAACACACATTAGTTTACACACTGGAAGGTGTTACACCTTACTTCCCATCAATGCTTTCATACAATATCTTTGTTCCTATGAACAGAGCATTCTATGAATCATTAGGCGGCGGCTTCGGTGATGCTTACACAGCTGACATCCAGTATGGTACATCTCCAACAACAATCGCTTACTGTGGACCATTCTTAATCACAAGTGCTACAGAAAACAACTCAGTTGTTTACAAGGCAAACCCAGCTTATTGGAATGCTGCAAACGTTAACGTTAAGTCATACACATTGTTATACAATGATGGCACAGACACAACAAAGGCTTACAATGATGCTAAGGCTGGCACAATCGATGGTGCTGGTTTAAATACAAGCACAACTGTTTTAGCTAAGCAGGATGGCTTATTCGATGACTATGCATATGTTTCATTAACAGAAGCTACAACATTCGTATCATTCTACAACCTGAACAGATTCGCATTCGCTAACACAGCTGATGGCACAGTTAAGTCTACTCAGACAGCTAACGATGCTAACAGAACATACAATGCAATGCACAACGTTCACTTCCGTAGAGCATTATCTATGGCATATGACAGAGGCGCTTCACAGGCTCAGAGAGTCGGCGAAGAATTAAAGTTAAACGCTTTAAGAAACTCTTATACACCATACAACTTCGTTTCATTACCAGAAGAAACAACAATCAAGATCAACGGCAAGGATGTTACATATCCAGCTGGCACATTCTATGGTCAGATCATGCAGGATCAGATCGATGCTGATGGCGTCAAGATCACTGTTTACGATCCAGAACAGCCAAACGGTGGCGACGGCTTCGATGGCTGGTACAACCCAGAAAATGCTAAGGCAGAATTAGATCAGGCTGTTAAGGAATTAAAGAGCCAGGGCTTCACAGTTGATGCTGAAAACCCAATTTATGTTGACTTACCATACTATGCTTCAAGTGAAGTATACACAAACAGCGCTAACTCTTATAAGCAGTCAGTTGAAGCTGCATTAGGTGGATTAGTTGTATTGAACTTAGTACCATGTGAAACAGCAGATGAATGGTATTATGCTGGTTACTACACAGACTATGGTTACGAAGCTAACTATGATATCTATGACTTAAGTGGTTGGGGCCCAGACTATGGTGATCCATCTACATATCTTGATACAATGTTACCAGAAGGCGCAGGCTACATGGTAAAGTGTATCGGCTTATGGTAAAATCGATTTACTGTAAATCCTTTTAGTTAAAGTTTAATTATAGGAGAGTAATACATTTTACTCTCCTATATATTTCTAATAATGAAGGTGTTGTTTTATGACTAAATATTTGCTCAAGAGATTACTCCACGGTTTATTTTCGGTCGTCGCTGTAGTTGCATTGGTTATGATGTTAATTTACTCATTAATGGATCGTAACCTTATTTTTGCGAATGACCCTCAATATACTAAGCTTAATAACAATATTAAGAAAATATATCAGTATCAGCAGTGGAAGTCATATGGTTACATTGAATATGATAACTATGATGACTTTATTTCACGTCTGCATTCAGCCGGTGAAATTTCTGATTCAGATTATGAAACCGCTAAGAAGTTAGGCAGAGATGCTACAAAAGATAGTGCAACTACAAAGAAATATGTGCAGATGTTTACTGATTACTATGATGATTTAGGCTGGGATGTAACCAGACTGAACGCAATTTCATATGGTGGTAACCGTATTGCCAGTGGTGGTGATCCAAAATTGGTTGCCAGCCGTGATATCCCATTATTAAAGCGTCTTTGGGATTATTTTACAGGGTTAGTAAAAATAGATGATATTAATTATGCTTCAGAGGTTTCCGGAGAAAGAGGATTGACCTTTACTCTCCATGATCCATTGTATAATGGCAGTTTTTCTCCTGCCATAATCGGTAATGGAACTGAACATAAGTATTTGTTATATCTTGATTCGCAATTCCCTTATATTCATCAGAATATAATTCAAATAAAACTCGGTACATCATATTCAGTTAAGAAAGGTGTCGACGTATTCGATAACATTACAACCAGACAGGGTTCATATGTTATGAAGGAAGTTACTTTCCCAACCGGCTTAACAGAAATGAGTGCTGACGATCTGCATACAGCTAAATACATAAAGGGTTCTCAGAACGCAACCTCAATCAACAGCGCACGTTTTGTGGACGATTATACAAATGTTGATACCTACAAGAGTTCAATGTCCAGAATCGGTTTCTCATTTGTCATTGGTATCATTTCAGTTATCATTGCTTATCTGATTGGTATTCCAGTCGGCGTTATCATGGCCAGAAAGAAAGATAAGCTCATTGATAAGATCGGTACAGTATATGTAATCTTCATCATTGCTGTTCCATCATTGGCTTATATCTTCCTGTTTAAGGCTATCGGCGGTAAGTTAGGCTTGCCAACGACCTTCATTACAGAGAGACTTACAACCGCAATGTACATCTTACCTATCATTTCATTATCATTGCCATCAATCGCGTCATTAATGAGATGGTTACGTAGATACATGATTGACCAGATGAATTCTGACTATGTTAAGTTTGCCAGAAGCGGTGGCTTAACTGAAAACGAAATATTCGCCAAGCACATTCTTAAGAATGCCGCAATTCCAATTATTCACGGTATCCCTGGAAGTATCCTTGGATCATTAACAGGTGCCATCATTACAGAACGTGTATACGTTGTTCCTGGTGCTGGTAACTTGTTGACAACAGCTATCAACAGTTATGACAATGGTGTTATTGTCGGTATTACACTGTTCTACGCAATGTTATCTATCGTTTCAATTATCTTAGGTGACATCTTAATGGCAACAGTTGACCCACGTATTTCATACACCACAAAGAGCAGATAGGAGGTAGGAAAATGAGCAAGGAAAAAATCGCTGAATTAGGCATGTCCAATGAAGAATTATTCTCATTTGTTGACCATGACAATTTGGAATCTGAAAAGATTACAGCTCCTCGTTATTCTTACTGGCAGTCTGTATTCCGTGTATTCTTTAAAAAGAAAATCAACATTGTCATTCTGACATTACTGTTCATTATTATCGTGTTTGCCTACATCTATCCAATGATTTATCATTATGATCCGTTCGCAAACCTGAACAGACCTGAATTAAAGCACTTGAATCCATCAAAGGCCATCAGTGTCATGGGCTTGAGCATTCACTCAATTCTTGGTACTGGCGCTGCAGGACAGTCTACATTTGATGCAATCTGGAATGGTTCACGTATTTCCATTTCTCTGGCATTTGTCTGTGCTGCCATCAACATGACCGTTGGTGTTCTGATCGGTGCTGTATGGGGCTTCTCAAAGAAGGTTGATATCTTCATGACAGAGGTCTACAACATCTTAGGTAACGTACCTTATGTATTATTCATTTCCGTAATGGTTATGTTATTCAGTGCAAGCTTCTGGACAATGGTATTTGCCCTGACTATTACCGGTTGGCTAGGTATAGCTTACTTCATCCGTACACAGGTAGTAATCATCCGTGACAGAGAGTATAACCTCGCCAGCAAGTGTCTTGGTACTTCAACCATCAAGATTGCCATCAAGAACATTCTGCCATTCATGACTTCAGTTATCGTTACATTACTGGCATCAGAAATCCCTTCATACATTTCATATGAAGTATTCCTGTCATACATTGGCATGGGCTTATCTGATATGTCATTAGGTAAACTGATTTATTCTGCAGAAAGTTCAATGGTAACTCCAGGTTGGGAATTTGAATTCTGGAGCCCAGTTGCCATTTCTTCAATCATTACCGTTGTATTATATGTTGTCGGTCAGAACTTAGGCGACGCCTCTGACCCTAGAACACATATGTAGGAGGTAACAGTATATGGAAGATAAGAAAGTACTGTTATCAGTTAAGGATCTGGAAGTAAAGTTCCATGTCCGTGGCAGAATCCTTACTGCCATCCGTGGTATTTCATTGGACATTTACGAAAATGAATCAATCGCCATCGTTGGTGAATCAGGTTCAGGTAAATCAGTATTTACCAAGACTTTCGCCGGCATGCTTGATTCAAACGGTTTCATCAGTAACGGCAGCATCATCTTAAATGATGAAGCCTTACAGGATACTGTAGTAGATTTCGGTGAAAAGAGCAGAAAAACTGTTCAAAACACTTATAACAAGCTTAATGAATATTCAAAGCTTGAATTCGGTGCCAAGACATATAACGAAATCAAGGCATTGGAAGCTGAAAAGGAAGCCAAGAGCAATATCAGTGATGAACTTAAGGCCGAATTTGAAACAAAGATGAATGATGTAACTCATGACATTACTGAGTTACAGAACTACAGACAGACCATCGCTTCTTCAAACAAGGAAGAGATCAAGTCTACAAATGAAAAGATCAAGACACTGGAAGCAGAATTAAAGAAGCTTTCTGACGACTTGAAGGCAAAGTCCAAAGAAGCAAGTGACGCTGCTAAGAATGACAGTTCATACAACGCTGCCTATACAAGCAAGCATGATGAACTGACAGCCAGATATAAGAATGAAATTACTGCTGAGATTTCTGAAGAAACAAAGCAGAGAAACATGCTCATTGCCAAGGAAATTCAGTTATCATGTGGCCGTTTCAACTGGAGACAGCGTACAAAGTCAATCAGAGGCTTACTTAAGGTTTTAAAGCAGGCCATGACAGAAGGCAAGGATCTTAATGATGAAGAGGTCAGAAATGATCTGTTTGACAATGTTACATTCCGTGTTAAATATCTGGATGAAACAGAGAGCCAGTTACATGGTACAACTGTCATCAACCTGGCAAAGATCAAGAGTGAAAAAGACTGGACTCAGATCAGAGGAAGAAGAATTGCGACTGTATTCCAGGACCCAATGACTTCCTTAAACCCAATCATTACAATTGGTAAGCAGATTTCTTCAATCATCATCAAGCACCAGCAGTGTTCAGAAGTTGAAGCCAGAAGAAAAGCCATCGAGTTAATGAACAAGGTAGGCATTCCAAATGCAGAAGAAAGATTTGATGACTATCCATTCCAGTATTCAGGTGGTATGAGACAGAGAATCGTTATCGCCATCGCCTTGAGCTGTCAGCCAAAGATCCTGATCTGTGATGAACCTACGACCGCTTTGGACGTAACCATCCAGGCTCAGATCCTCAAGCTGATCAAGGACCTGCAGAAGGAATTTGAGTACACCATCGTATTCATTACTCATGACCTTGGTGTAGTAGCTAACGTAGCTGACAGAGTAGCCGTATTATATGCCGGTCAGATCATTGAATTAGGTACTGTTGAAGATATCTTCTATGATCCTAGACATCCATATACCTGGGCATTACTGTCATCATTACCGCAGCTGGCTCAGAGAAATACGGAGTTATATTCAATCACCGGAACACCGCCATCACTTTATAACAATATCGTTGGTGACGCGTTTGCTCCAAGAAACCCTTACGCAATGAAGATCGATACAATTCTGGAACCTGATCTGTTCCAGGTATCAGAAACACATTGGGCAAAGACATGGTTATTAGATGAAAATGCACCAAAGGTTGAAAAGCCTGAAATCATTCAGGACATTCATGAAAAGCTGATTAAGGCATTTAACATACAGGAGAGTTAATTATGGCTAAGAAAGATAAGAATTTAGAACAGACAGCAACGGCCAAGACTCTGCCTGAACATGGCCCAATCGCTGAAAACGGTAAGGAAATTTTACTGTCCTTAAAGAATGTTGACATCACATTCGGTAAAGGCGAAACAGCTGTAGAAGCTGTAAAGAACGCATCATTTGACATCTATAAGGGAGAAACATTCTCACTGGTAGGTGAATCAGGAAGTGGTAAGACAACCATCGGCCGTGCCGTCATCCGTGTTAACGAACTGGCAGGCGGCGAAATTGATTACAAGGGTGTCAGAATCTCAGGCAAGATTCCTAAGGAACTTGACAGAGAAGTCATCCGTAACATTCAGATGGTTTTCCAGGATCCGGCTGCTTCATTAAATGAACGTGCAACTGTTGACTACATCATTTCTGAAGGCTTATACAACTTCAAGTTATTTGAAGATGAAGCTGACAGAGTTCAGAAGGTAGAAAACATGATCAACGCCGTAGGCTTACTGCCTGAACATCTGACTCGTTAGCCAAATGTATTCTCAGGT
>JAFRLB010000079.1 GCA_017431405.1 Erysipelotrichaceae bacterium
ATCAATAGAAAACAAAGGGGATATATATATAAAATCATTTTGGAAGAATAGAGTTTTAAAGGTTTGGATACACTTCGCTTTAGCTTTATTGTTATTTCTGGTGATTTCCTTCATGAATCATAGCAAATATGGTTTAAAAAGAATTATTTTATCATTTATAGGACTGTCATCAATTGGAAATAGTAACTGGTATATGTTTACCATTTTGTGCCTCTATGTTATTACCATGATCAGCAGTTTCTGTTTTAGAAAGAAGAAGACACTAATTCCTTATTCAGTTGCTGTTTTTGTGATTATTTATATGTTTGTGATGAGAATGAACGGAAAGGCATATTATTATTACGACACTTCTTTTGCTTATGCTTTTGGAATGCTATTTGCAGAGTATGAGAATAAAATAAATGATTATTTAACAAAGAATAACAAAAAATACATGGTGTGCTTTTTGATAACTATCATACTTTTTATTGTTGCAAGTTTATGGAGATCATATACGCACTTGATCAGTTCTTTTATCTTTTGGGTAAGCTGCTTTTGTTTACTAGTTCTAATGCTTTCAATGAAAGTTAAAAGTTATAACATAATACTTAGAGCGCTTGGTAAATATTCTTTTGAAATATATATTCTGCAACGTATTCCAATGAATTTGTTTGTGAAAATGATTCCTAATGTCTATGTTTACTTTATAATATGTGTGGCATCAACTGGTATACTATCTTTGATTTTCAACCGAATTGAAGTGTTTATTGATACATTACTTTTTGGTTATCAATCATCTTATAAATAATAGTAAGCATCTAGTTTTTTGACACATTTCCTATTTAAATGTATAATACAAAATACCATCAGTGATGGTGGGAGTGGAAATGAAAAAAATAGGTTTAGTAGTAACCATATTCAGCTTAATGTTATTCGGGGGCAATGTTGAAACTGGTTACGCAGAGTACATGCGGAGCATTAAGGAAGACTTCGCCCAGGACAAATGGGCGTCTTTAAACATGACTTTCAATCCTGCTCCGGTACTTGAATACAGCAGTAAAACATTTGATCCGGCTGATATGGTCGCTTCTCATACCGGTGAACTGGAAGTTCTTAGTGATCCTTTTGATCTTAAGTCGACAGGAATGCATACTCTCAAGTACAGACTGACCGATGTTGATGAATTCGGACAGGAAGTCAGCAAAGATTATAAACGGTATGTATATGTAAAGGATACGGTTGGACCAACTATCACCCTTAAGGAAAGTGACGTCAGCGTCATCATTGGTAACGGTTATAATCCTGCCAGCAACGTTTCTGTTGTAAGTGACCCGGTTGACGGTAATCTCAGATTATCCAATACGCTGGAAAAGGGAACATATGTCGTAGAAGGCAGTGTTTCAACCGGCAGTATCGGTACTTATAACGTAAATGTCAAAGCCATGGACATGAATGGCAATACTTCTTCTAAAACATTCAGAGTAGCAGTCAGCTATGGTGTATACTACGGAACATGGACCGGCCAGAGACTTACGCCAACCCTTGGTACGATCAATGGACCAAGCGGTAAGGAAACTTATTACAACCTTAACATGAGCGGTGTCATAGCCATCATGAGAAGAATGGGCAATACAGATCCTTATTGGGTCAGAGAAGACGGCTGTAAGATGTTAGGACCATATATCATGGTAGCGGCTCACTTAGGCTTAAGACCTAGAGGTTCCCTAGTTGAAACATCATTAGGTACTGGTATCGTCTGTGATACCGGCGGATTTGCCTTAACAAATCCATATCAGATCGATATTGCGGTTAACTGGTAAAGAAAGAGAAATCTTTCTTTTCATTTGGTCTATAATATAGTTATTGAAGGAGAACTTGTAATATGTTGGAAACAGGAATCAAAGCCCCTGATTTTACCTTACCTGATCAGGATGGCGTCTTACATTCATTAAGCGATTATCTGGGAAAGAAAGTGGTCTTATATTTCTATCCTAAGGACAATACATCAGGTTGCACCAAGCAGGCTTGCAATTTCATGGAACTGATGCCGCATTTCAGCGAGAACAACGCTGTTGTCTTAGGCGTAAGCAAGGACTCTGTAGCTTCTCATAAGAAGTTCCAGGAAAAGTTCAATCTCAACTTTACACTGCTGGCTGATATCGAAAAAGAGGTAATAAAGCTGTATGATGTATGGCAGGAAAAGAACATGTACGGCAAGGTGACCATGGGTGTGGTAAGGACTACCTACCTGATCGATGAAAACGGCATTATCACCAAGGCATTTGGTAAGGTGAAGGCCGCTGATAATCCGGCCGACATGTTAAGAGAAATAGAGAAATAACAGAAAGATAAACCGGGAAACCGGTTTACTGATTGAGGTGATTTATATGAATGAACAGATCATTAGGGAACTGGCTGACAGCCTGAAGATCAGAGTTAATCAGGTTGAGAATACTCTGAACCTCTTACAGCAGGATAATACCGTTCCGTTTATTGCCCGTTACCGTAAGGAAGCTACGGGCGGACTTGACGAACAGCAGATCCTGGCCATTTCCAAACAGTATGAATATGAAGTAAAACTGGCTGAAAGAAAGGAAGCCGTCCTTAACCGGATAGCTACCCAGGGTAAGCTGACTGATGAGATCAGAGACAGCATCAATGCTGCTACCAAGCTTTCAGAAGTAGAAGACTTATATCGTCCATATATACAGAAAAAGAAAACCAAAGCGGCCATGGCTATCAAGAAAGGCTTACAGCCACTGGCTGACTGGATGCTTTCACTGCCAAAAGAAGGCGATCTGAAGAAGGAAGCTGAAAAATATCTGAATGATGAAGTAGCTGATGTCAAAGAAGCCATTCAGGGAGCTGAAGACATCATTGCTGAGACGGTGAGTGATACAGCCAAGTTAAGATGGAGTTTCAGAGATTTCATCTACAATACCGGCAAGATCGTCACCAAGGTGAAAAAGAACGCAGAAGACGAAAAGAAAGTCTATGAAATGTACTATGACAGAAGTGAAAGAGTCAATGCGATCGCAGATCACCGTGTCATGGCCATAGACAGAGCCGAAAAGGAAAAGGTTCTGACCGTCAGCTTTGAATATGATGACAAAGCTTTAATTGAAGAGGCATTTGATTCTCTGGTAGGACCGGTAAAGAGTGTTATTAATGATGAAATTCATTTTGCCTGTGAAGACGGCTGCAAGCGTCTGTTATTCCCGTCTGTAGAGAGGGAAGTACGTTCACAGTTATCTGACAGAGCACATGATAAATCAATTGAGGTATTCTCCATGAACCTGGAGAAACTGTTACTGCAGCCGCCTTTAAAGGGCAGAGTAGTAATGGGCTTTGACCCGGCCTTCAGAAC
>JAFRLB010000080.1 GCA_017431405.1 Erysipelotrichaceae bacterium
TTTGAGCGTTTTTCCCCTTGGTAAATAGGCTTAGTTTTCCTGCTTTAACTCCCTGTTCATTAAGTCATTTATGGCTTGTGAAGGTTTCTTGTTTTCAAAGAGAACCTTGTATAACTCATCAGTTATCGGCATTGAAATATTCAGCTTATCTGCCTCCTGCTTGATGATCCTGCAAGCCTCAACACCTTCTACTGTCTTGGTGTTTGTTTTCCAGAATTCCTCGGCATCATCATTACAGCCAATGGTGTATCCTGCCTGCCAGTTACGGGAGAATCTTGAGGTACAGGTAACTATCAGATCCCCCATACCACATAGTCCCATGAATGTTTCCTTCTTACCGCCCATCTTAACGCCATATCTGGTCATTTCTGCCAGACCTCTGGTCATTAATGATGCCTTGGCATTATCACCTAAGCCAACGCCATAGAGTATTCCTGAAGCAATGGCAATGATGTTCTTAAGACCTGCCCCATATTCACAGCCGATCATGTCGTCATTACGGTATACACGGAAGTAGTTATTGGCAAACATCTTCTGTAATTGTTTGGCTACTTCATCGTCCTCACAGACAATGTTTACCGTTGTCTGCATTCTTTCTACGACTTCTTCAGCGTGTGACGGGCCAAGTATTGCGGCATAGGCCTTCAATTGTTCAGGCTTGAAGAACTTGCTTATTTCAACTGAAAGACGGTCATGAGTGTCAGGGCTGAAACCCTTGGCAGAATTAATGAGAACAACTGGCTTCTTTACCATTGGTGCGATCTGTTCAGCCATCTTGATGCTGGTGCCGCTTGGTACTGCCAGTAAGACATACTCATATTCAGATACCAGATTCAGCTCATCAGTAGCTTTCAGACTGCTGTTTAAAATGGTATCAAAATACTTCTTATTGGTATGTTCTTCATTTATTTCTCTTACTCTGGCCTTGTCACGGGCATAGATAACGACTTCATTTTCATTATCAGCCAGTACATTTGCCAGGGCTGTGCCCCAGCTTCCTGCCCCAATTACAAACACTTTCATTAATTCTTGTTCCTCGCAATGATCCTGATTGGATTACCGTCAAAGCCGAACGCTTCTCTTAATCTGTTTTCCAGATAACGCTGGTATGAGAAGTGTAACAGTTCAGCGTCGTTAACAAACAATACGAATGTAGGAGGTGCTACAGATACCTGTGAAGCATAGTTTATCTTCAGCTTACGGCCATTATGAGCTGGCGGCGGTGTGGTGATCTGAGCATCAGCGATTACTTCATTCAACAAGGCTGTTGAAACTCTCATCTGTGAATAGTCATATACTTCATCGATCAATGGGAATAAAGTCTGAATTCTTGACTTGTTAAGAGCTGAAGTAAAGGCAATAGGAGCATAATCAAGGTATAGGAATTCCTTTCTTATTTCCTTTGTTATCTTATCCATGGTGGTATGATCCTTTTCAACCAGATCCCACTTGTTATAGACAATAATGACGCCCTTGCCGGCTTCCTTGGCATATCCGGCAACGTGCTTATCCTGCTCGGTAATACCTGTTGAACCATCCAGTAAGAACAAGGCAACATCACACTTGTCAATTGCCTTCATGGCACGCAAAACAGAATATTTTTCTATATCCTCGTAAATCTTGCCTCTTTTTCTTATACCGGCCGTATCAACTACGACATAGTGTTTACCGTCTCTTTCAAACGGTGTGTCAATGGCATCTCTGGTTGTTCCTTCAACATTTGAAACGATTACTCTCTGCTGATTCAGCATGGCATTTACCAAAGAACTCTTACCGACATTTGGTCTGCCGATAACCGCAAAGGAAATCATGCCTTCATAGTCATGGATCTCGTTTCCTTCAAATGAATCCAGAATTGCGTCCAGCAGGTCACCCATGCCGATTCCATGGACACCGCTTATGGCAATTGGATCACCCAAGCCAAGCTTGTAAAATTCATATATGTTAGCCTGTAATGTTACATCATCAATCTTATTAACAGCTAATATTACCTTTTTGCCTGATTTCTGAAGCATTCTGGCAATGAATACATCATCGTCAGTTACCCCTTCCTTGCCATTGGTAATCATGACAACGGTATCTGCTTCTTCTATGGCAACTTCTACCTGAGCCTTTATTTCTATTTGAAAAGGTTGATCAGCGATTTGCAATCCACCGGTATCGATTACATTGAAATCTTTGGTCAACCATTCGCATTTTCCATAAATTCTGTCTCTGGTAACTCCAGGTGTATCATTAACGATAGAAACTCTTTCTCCTATCATTCTGTTAAATACGGTTGACTTGCCAACATTGGGACGGCCAACAATTGCGACTGTGCCAACTAGCATAGTTTCACCCTCCTAAAGCTTCTCTTCAACAATCTGCATTATCTCATCTACCACCTGAACGATAGTCATTTCTGAAGTATCGATCTCGATGGCATCTTCAGCCTTTTTCAAAGGTGAATGCTTACGATGAGAATCCTGATAATCTCTTTCAATTATCTCCTGTGTCAGGGCACGCAGATTACTCTTTATGCCTCTTTCCTGATTTTCAAGATATCTTCTCTTGGCTCTGGTTTCAGCTGATGCAGTCATGAAGATTTTTACTTCTGCATCAGGCAGTACAACCGTGCCAATATCTCTTCCATCCATTATATAACCCTTATTCTTAGCGATCTTCTGCTGCATCTTTACCAGGTGTTTCCTTACTGTCAGCTTGGTTGAAACATTGCTTGCCATCATTGAGATCTCATCTGTTCTGATGGCACTTGATACATCTTCGCCATCCAGGAATACCTTTCCGTCACTGCTGAAGTCGATCTTGATTCCCTTCAGTAGTTCCTTTAAGGCTGCTTCATCGTTGTAGTCAATACCGGTCTTAACAACCTTTAAGGCTACACAGCGATACATGGCACCGGTATCAAGATGTTTATAATCAAGTTTTTTACATAATTGCTTGGCAATGGTACTCTTACCGGATGCGCTAGGGCCATCAATGGCTATGTTAATCTTACTCATAAGTCCTCTATCCTATTAATCCTCTTTCCTGAGCAAAGAAGAATCCAATGACAATGATGATGACAAACAGAGCAATAATCAGTAATGTCAGTACGACATTAAGGATTCTGTTGGTTCTGCTCATGTTGTTGTTTACATCATTCAGTTCATTTTCATATTCAGATACCTGTAACTTCAGCTGCTGAGTCTGCTCAAACATTTCCTGACGCAGTTCACGTTCAATTTCGATCTTCTGTGTCAGTTCTGTCAGATGTTCCTTGTTTTCATCATATGCAGGCTGTAACTGAGGCTTTAATTCAGGTTCCTTATCTGCTGTAACAACAGGTGTGCTGTCCAGTTCATAGTAGTCATCTTCCAGTGAATATTCATCGGTATATGGCTTCATGCTGGCTAAGGCACTTGCGATTGCTTCTGTTTCTTCAGCAGCTTCCTGTTCCGGTTCATCATCAAGTTCGTATACTGTTTCTTCTTCCTTGACAGCTTCCTTAACAGGTTCAGCAACTGGTTCTTCCTTTACTTCAGGTTTTACTTCTTCTTCGTAACCGTCTTCTTCATCATTGTCGTTAACGGCGAAGAATCCTGAGAACAGGCCACCCTTCTTGGCTGGTTCTTCAACAACCGGTGTTGCTTGTTTTACTTCTTCATTGATGGCAGCGGTCTTCTTTAACTGAGAAATAATGTTGACCTGTGTGTCTTCATCGTTTCTGATACCCTGCTCAATGTTATAACTTTTAACATCGCTTAAGATCTTGTCGATGTCATTGTAGCTGTCTTCAAGTGGTTCACTTGTAAAGATATCTGACATTTCATCTAATTCATCATCTACTGAGAAATCAAATTCAGGTACTTCTGGCTTTGATTCACTGGTAGTATTGAATGTGAATTCTGTCTTATCAAGTGCCGGTTCAGATGGTCTTTCAACATTGAAAGGTCTGACGTTAACACCTAAATCATCGATGTTATATTTCTTTTCTTCCTGATGTTCAAATGGCAGATCCAGTTCTTCTTCCTTCTGTTCTTCAACAGCTGGCTCTTCAATAACTGGTTCCTCTACAGTTGTTTCTTCAACGACAGGTTCTTCAACTGCTTCTTCTGCAGGTGCTTCGAAGTATTCTTCACTCTGAGGCTGTTCTTCAGGTTCATTTACTTCTTCTACTGGAGCTTCAGCAGGTTCTTCATATTCTGGCTGAACTTCTTCAGGCTGTTCAACTACTGGTTCTTCGTATGTTTCTTCAACGACAGGTTCTTCAACTGCTTCTTCTACAGGTGCTTCGAAGTATTCTTCATTCTGAGGCTGTTCTTCAGGTTCATTTACTACTTCTACTGGAGCTTCAGCAGGTTCTTCGTATTCTGGCTGAACTTCTTCAGGCTGTTCAAATACTGGTTCTTCGTATGTTTCTTCATAAGCAGGTTCTTCAACTGCTTCCTGCTGCGGTTCTGTTTCAGGTTCAGCATATTCAAATGCTACTTCCTCAACAGGGTTTTCATTGATTTCTTCTGTTGGCTGGCCAAAGTCGAATGAAGGTTCTTCAATGCCGGCTACATCAATGACTGGAACATCAGCGAACTGTTTTTCTGCCTTTTCTTCCTGTACTTCTACTTCAGGAACTTCTTCCTGTTTGTTTAAGGCATCCAGGTTAACTGATACGAGTGGTTCATCAAAGCCATAGCTTGTTAATGAAGCATCTACCTTTGGTGCCTCAAGATTGAAATCAGGTGTTTCAATATTGAAGAGTAATCCTGGCTGTTCCTGTGTTTCTTCAACAGGTTCTGCTTCAGGTTCAATGACCTCTGGAACGATCTGTGGAATTTCAACAGTTTCAACTTCGTTTACTGCTCTTTCAACATTGTTCAGATTCATGTCCATGTCTACAGGTGAGATTTCAATATTTGGAATGACAAATTCTTCTGTAACTTCGCCAACTTCCTGACTCTCTTCTGCAACTTCTTCAGCCTGTTCAACAACTTCTTCGGTCTGTTCTTCTGGCTGAACTTCTTCACTTTCAACAGGTTCATCACTGACAAATTCATCAACGTTCAAGTCTTCTGTAAATTCATCAGGTGTATAGATGTCTTCCACTGTTGGTGCTTCAAAAGCTTCTGAAGGTTCTTCTTCCTTAACTTCTTCAGTAGCAACATCGCCATAGTATTCCTCTACAGGACTGTCAATGTCAGCTACAAAGATATCATCAAAAGACACTTCATATTCAGGGTTTTCTTTCTTTACATTGTCATACTGATCATCATAATTCATAAGTTCTTGATCCTCTTCTTGCTGACACTCTTCTCCAGAGTTTTCGTCAGCTATTTCTAACTGTTGATTATCAACAGTACTTACCAAACATTCTTCACCTTCTGATTCACATGCTGAATCCTGTTGCGGTTCTTCTACATATTCTTCGTTTTCAGTTTCTCCATCATCAGAGCACTCTCTTTCAGTCTCTGACTCAGTTTCTTCTTCAGCTTCCTGTTCTGGCTCATCTGTTCCATCCAGATCAAGTTGCATCTCCTCATATTCATCATTTCCAGACTGTTCAGTCCAGTTTTCTTCATGTTCTTCGATTTCGTCTTCGCTGAAGTCTCTTGCGGCGTCTTCAACGATTTCCTTATAGAGTTCATCATCTATGTTTTCTTGTTTCATTAATTCATCTGCATCAAGACTATCAATGTCATCATATGCGGCATCATTCTTCTCTTGGGCAAATGTCTGATTCAAAACATCTGTAAAGGTATCGGTAAATTCACTTCTTTCTGGAATGTCATAGTCACCATCCTTACCAAAGTCAGGTGCATAGTCATCCAGGATCGCTGAAATGTCTTCTTCCGTAAATTCTTCAATTTCCGGTAATACAGATTCCTTTACTGCTTCAGGTTCCTGTACGCTTTCTTCAACAACAGGTTCTTCTATGACAGGAGTTTCCTCTGCTTCAACTTCGGCAGTTTCAATTTCCTCTACAGAGATCTGTTGCGGTTCTTCAACATTTACTTCCAGTCTTACAGGTTCCTGGGATACCGGTTCATAGTCTTCATACTGATTCATTTCTTCATCAGAGACGACTTCTTCAATTACTTCAGGCTCAAATGTCTCAACGGTTTCCTTTACCAGTGGAACAAATTCTTCTTCCTGGTATTCAACCGGTGTATATTCAGCTGAGATATGCGGCAAGATGTCGGCATATTCTTCCAACTGTTCATGATACATCTGTTCTTCAGCATCATTTGTTACTACGGTAACATCCTGTGTTTCTTCTTTTTCTGCAGGCTCTGTGATTTCCTGCGGCTCAGTTACTTCAGGTTCAGCCTCTTCTACCTGAGGTTCTGCTTCAGTCTTCTGAGGCTTCAGGTAATCATTGTAACTGTATAAGTCATGAGTTGAGTCATAGTAACCTGTATGAACTATGCCGGCAGTAGGTCCAAATACACTTGAAACCTTTGGCAGTTCAATGACAGGCTTGTCTTCCTTAACAGGCTCTTCTACTACAGGTTCTTCAACAGGTTCTTCTTCCTTAAAGAATTCAAACGGTTCATTTGTGTTCTTATCAAGCCAAGGCATGTCCAGAGACATGTAAGTGTTATCTACAACGTCATCTTCGACTGTCAGCTTGTCCAAGATCTCCTGGAAGTCTTCCTTCTGTTCTTCTTCCTTAAAGGCCTGAGGATTATCAAAATCAAACTGTTCATTTACTTCAGATTCCTGTTCGCTTTCTTCAACAACAGGTTCTTCTGTTACAATAGCTTCCTCTGCTTCAACTTCAGCAGTTTCGATTTCCTGGTGAGGTTCTTCTTCAATTTCAGGTTTCTCAACTGTTTCCTGAACGATTTCTTCCTGAACTTCAGGCTCTTCGATCACTTCCTGAGTTTCCTCTTGCAGAACTACAGGTTCTTCAACCTTAACTTCAGGCATTTCGAATTCAACCAGTTCAGGAGCTGTAAACTCACTTCTGTCATCGGCAGGCATTAATGTTTCCAGTTCTACCTGCTCAACTTCAATTGGTGCAACTTCAATGACTGGTTCTTCAGGTTCAGCCTTTACTTCTTCGATATTCTCCGGTTCTGTGATATTGAGTTCAGGTACTTCTACCTCTTCAACTTCTACCGGAGCAATTTCTTCAACCGGCTCATTTTCCGGTTCAATGGTTTCAATGCTAATTTCTTCAGAAATAATCGGTTCTTCCTCAACAGGCTCCGGCATGACTTCAGCTACTGTTTCAGTCAGGTCAGCTGTATTCTCTCTTATCGTAGAGAATGATCCCGTATTACGGAAGTTATCAAACTGTTCCTCAAGACTCTTGAGGAATTCTTCCTGTTCACGAAGCATTTCATCGTAATCTGTGGTTGAGGTCTTAGGAAATGTTGTCGGCAAGTTGGCAGTGTCATCACTGTTGGCAGAACGCAAAGAAACATGGCTACCATTAGAATGATATCCATTATAACCAATGTTACTGTTGTCTTTTCTCATATCAAAGTTTTCACTTGAAGCATCCGTACTGTTGGCTACTTCCTGACGCAGACTCTGATACTTATCCATTCTGCTTCTGCCGTTCATTATTTATCCCTCCGTTAGGAACCTCTCAAACTATGCTCTTCCGCAATACTTGCCATCCACAGTTGAAACGGTAATGATTTCATCCTGCTGAATGAACAGCGGTACCTTTACCTGCCAGCCTGTTTCCAGGATCGCATTCTTCTGAGCAGCTGTAGCAGTATCGCCTTTTACTGCCTGTTCTGCTTCAACTACCTTCAAAGCTACCTTATCAGGTAAAGCAACACCTAATATTTCGCCTTCATAGCTTGTGATGTTAACATTGTCATTTGGCTTCAGGAAATTCATTTCCCATTCCAGACGGCTCTTAGGAATTTCAATCTGATCATATGTTGTGGTATCCATGAATACCAGATCATCACCGGCATCATACAGATACTGCATTTCATTCTTTTCGATCAGAGCTGTTTCAACCTTGTCTCCACCGGTGAATACTACATCCTTGATGGTTCCGGTTCTTAAATCCTTGGCATGAGCCTTAACTACCATCTGACGCATGGCAGTCTTATTCAAAGAGGTACTTAATGTAACATACAGATTTCCCTCATATATAAACGATGTTCCTGGTTTCAAATCGTTGACTATAATCATAGGTTTCCTCCATCTCGTTTTTTTCGCACGAAAAAACGGTTTATCTCGTGATATACATAGTTATTATAACAAACTTTTATAGTTAATAAAACCATATTTTCTTAAGCGCTTTCACGCCTAAAAAGTTATGGAAAACACCATAACTTAATAGTATTCTGTCACCACATCATTTATGTCATCAAATTCCAGTATTCGCTCTCTTACATGGTCCTGATAATAGACAATTATCGTTACCGTCAACCCGTCATATCTGAGCTCTATTGTGCCGTCTCCAACTTCAAGAATCTCGTCTTCCTCATCATAGTTTCTTAGTCGCTGTTTCGCTCTGTTTATGGCTACTACTTCCAGCCAGTTCAGTTGGCGTAAGCTTTCCAGTTCATCCCTGAAACTGTGATAGTTAACGGCGGCCTCATACAGTGAGGTCGTTATTAATAAGGTAGACGCCAGGATCAGACAGAGATGAAACGATATGAAGCCCCTATGGCTTTTCATAGGCAATTGGCCAGGACAGTTCATTACCATCTCTTTCGTAGTACATGTAGATGACATTGTCAAATACCTCAAATCTAACTTCATCAATACCATGAATGTAGTCAACGGTGCCGGGCTGGGAAATAAGCTTATTGTTTACTATATGAATGATACAGTCACTTTCACTGGTGTGATAGCTGATACTGTCCCGCTTGACCTTGTCAATGTCACCGCAAGCTAATGCGATCTGAAGCTGATATACGCCTATTTCATCCTGATAGTATGTTCTTACAGACTGACGCAACTGATACAGGCTATTTATGGCCGGTAACATGATGTTACTTATCAAAGCCAGTATGCCCATTGTCAGCATCAGTTCAATAACGGTATATCCGGATTTAGCGGCAATTCCCCTGCCACTACTTCCCCGCCTGTCTCCAATAAGTTCTCTATTACTGTTTCCTTCTTTGGAAAACAGACGTCTAAAACTTCCATATCCTGCCATAAGCTCTTCATTTCCTTACAGTCCGTTTCAAAATTCAGCTGATGCTTAAGCTGACTGGATGACATTATCACTCCCGTTATCATGCCTGTTATTAACAAGCCCAATAAGGCGTCATTCATGACGCTGCCTCTAATCCTTGACATAGGTCCTCCCAGTGCCAAGAGAAACGATCATGTTATGACTTCCCACCTGATAGCTGTCAGCCTGTAGTACATTCCCCTTGCGGTTATAGGTTACATGGATGTCATATTCATCATTGTCATAATCTGAATAGTCACATTCCATTATCGCTTCTATCTGTCTTAATGCCATTTCATCCATGATGGTATTCACATCCTTTCTGTTTCTGATGTTGTCGGCTACCGGTATCGCCAGTAAGTACAAAACCGATATCACCGTTAAGACAAACAGGCATTCGATCATGGTGAACCCCTTAGTCTGCTTCAGCCTGGCCATCAACTATCTGTATGTAAGTCCCATCAGGGCAGTAGCATTGTGATTCGGTAAGATAACCTTCAGAAACAAGGTCTTCCACACTTCCCGGCTTTTCCCCGTTTTCCAGGTCATACATCAGGATCTGGCCGTTAACGACTTCCAACAAGGCCTTACAGCCTACGTTATTTATGACCTCCTTTTTCTGGGTGATGTTAGGTACGGTGACAAGAATGATGACGGAAACGACCGTTAAGACCAGGATCATTTCCAAAACTGTAAATCCATTTTTCACTTTAAAAACCCTCCAGCATTTCTAGCGGCAATAACAGAACCTGATAGCCCATGACAATTACCGTTGCCACAAATATGTAACAGATAGCCTGTATTACTACTGATACCTTCTTTAAGTACTGTTCAAACTTGAAATCGATCATTTCCTCATAATCTCTTAACGACTGATTGAAGTCATCGCTCTTTAAGCCTAATAAACATAAGGAATGAAAGTCGTCATCAAAATAACTCATGTCCAGACTCTCATCAAAGCCAACGCCTGATAACAGAACCTCATTGAAGTGATGAGCCAGCAAGCTGACGATCCTGTCTCTTTTCTGTTGCCTGATGACATTAATGGCATCGATGATGCTGATGCCGTTTTCCAGCAGACAGTTCAGTTTCAGGACAAACTTATAAGTGGCATAGGTCTTGATGAGCTTATCCATCTTATATTGATGAAGAAACATCCACACATAGTTTTCTCTTTTCCTTAAGATAACCCACCCACCTGTTAAGACCACCATCACAATTAACACAGTCAACACATTACGGCAGATCAGTAAAATGCTAAAAACAAACTGTATGGAGGATGACCTGCCTGTATCTAAGGACAGTGATCTTAACATTGTGGGCATGACATAATCGGTAAACAGAAACATTAAGGCGAAAGACGCCATCAGTAAGACCAGCTGATATGATATCTTACTGGCAAAACGCTTAAGAATGTTTTCTTCCTTCTTTAGCTGTCTGTTTACGATGAGGATGCTCTTATCCAGGGAAAGGAAATTGATATAGAATGAAAGCTCCCTTTCAAAGGGTGTTTCTGACAACAACTGACCTAACGGTATCCCTTCATTAAGACCGCTGCAGATCCTTTTAACAGCCTTATTGTCCTCATTGCCTTTGGCCAGGGTTTCAAAGGCATACTTAATGCTGTAATGTCTTTCAATCATCTTAGCCAGTAAGAGCCATTGAACTTCAGTCAAGCTGGAAGCGTGCTGATCAAACAGCGACTTCAATCTTATGTTCATCCAAGCCTTTTCTTATCAGTAAGTCCATACCTGTCTTCAAAGGATGACCGTCTATCAGATAATCATGCAGTTCTTCCTGGTGTAATATGTCGTAAAGACATGTGTAATTATCCTGCTGGTATTTCTTATACAGCTGCTGGTTGACAATACCGGCCACACTTTCTGCCAGATCAGACTTATTGACCCCCAGCTCCAGAAGCCTGTTAATGGCCGCTACGGTACTTTTGGCGTGTAATGAAGTCATTACCAAACATCCTGTCAAGGCGGCTCTGACAGTCATCTTTGCCGTCTTCTCATCTCTTATCTCCCCAATCATGATGATGTCTGGATTATGTCTTAAGATCTGCTTGATTCCCTCATCATAGCTGAAGCCTATCTTCTCATTGATCTCCAGCTGAACGATGTTTTCCTGAACAACTTCGATTGGATCTTCCAAAGAATAAACCGTCTTGTTTCTGGCCAGCTTTAATAAGGAATAAAGCGTTGTTGTCTTACCGCTGCCGGTAAGGCCGGTGAAGATCACCAAGCCGGAACGCATGGTCAACCACTGTTTGAAAGTATCGTGAACATCTTTCTGATATGTTAATTCATCAAGTGACAGGCCATTATGACAGTTGAGAATTCTTAAGACCCCGTTTTTAAGTCGGGGTGTTGTCAATACGGCAAACCTGAAGTCATAGAACTGTCCGTCATAGTAGTAATTGAACGCTCCTGACTGAGGCTTATTAATGCAGGTAATATCCAGATGAGCCTGGTATTGCAGATAATTGAAAAGATGAATGTCTCTTCTTTCTGAAGGTACCTCAAACTTGCCGTTTATGCCGCGAATTACTATGTTCACCTGATCATCAATGATGTTAAAGTGAATGTCTATCCCCTTGTTTTTCAAAGCCAGCGCCAGTAATTCCTCAAATCTTTCTTCCATATCATTTTCCTCATTTAACTATTGTCAGTTCAGATGAAAAAACCTAAAAAAAACAGGTTTTAAAACCTGCTTTTAGAGAAATGGATTGAATTGTAATTCATGACCTATGGTCGTTTTACCGTCATGGCCTGGATATACGACCATGTCTAACGGTAAATCATTTAATATCTTAAGAGACTGTTTCAATTGTGAATAGCTGCCGGAATACAGATCAGTTCTGCCAACTGACTCAAGGAAAAGCGTATCCCCGGAGAACAGAACACCATCGATGACAAACATAACTGAACCGGAAGTATGACCAGGAGTAAAGATCACTCTGATGTCGAACTTTCCTATTTTAAGATTTTCAGTTGTCAGCCAGTTAATCTTATTACGGACAAATAGACCGTTATTTTCGTGAAACGCTATCTTACCTTCTACCAGTATGTCCTCATCGTCCTTACAGGCATATATTGGACAGTGGTAGCTGTTGACTAATGCATCAACGGCACCTATGTGATCGAAGTGACCGTGAGTAAGCAAGATAGCCTTAAGGTTACAGCCTTCAAGTGATTCTATCTTTTCGATGATTCTTCTTGGTGAATAACCCGGGTCAATTATCAATAGCTCATCATCCTTCTTCAGGATATAGCAGTTTGTCTGATAAAGTCCCAGTACCAGTTTGATTATTTCCATGATTAAATAGAAAAAAAGCCTTTGGCAGGCTTATTTTTTCTCCTTATGTATAGTCATCTTCATGCAACGTGGGCAGTATTTTTTGATTTCCATTTTTTCAGGATGTTTTCTCTTATTACGGCTGCCTAAATAGTTTTCTTCACCGCATTCTGTGCATTTAAAGATTAGATTTTCTCTCACAATGAAACCCTCCTTGCCATTAAAAACTAATTGCTTGATTATTCTAACACAAACTTATATTAAATGACAATACTTTTTTCTATGATATAATAATCACGAGGTAAGGATATGCATACAAGAGAAAATACCAGACAAATCAAAGTTGGAAATATAGTTTTAGGCGGTCAGAATAAGGTAATTATTCAGTCCATGACCAATACCAAGACAAAGGATGTAGCAGCAACTGTTGCCCAGATCAAGAAACTTGAAAGCGTAGGCTGCCAGTTAATCAGAGTAGCCGTTCTTGATGAAAAGGACGCTGAAGCCGTAAAGGACATCAAGGCTCAGATAGACATTCCTTTAGTCTGTGACATTCACTTTGACTATAAGTTAGCCATCAAGTGTATTGAAATGGGTGCTGACAAGATCAGACTTAATCCGGGAAACATCGGCAGTGAAGAAAACGTCAGAAAAGTCGTTGAGAAATGTAAGGAATATAACATCCCTATCAGAATCGGAATCAACAGCGGTTCAATCGAAAAAGTTCTTCTCGAGAAATACGGTCACTGTTGCGCAGAGGCAATGATTGAAAGTGCCCAGAAGCACATCGATATTCTTGAGAAACTTGATTTCCATGACATCTGTCTTTCATTCAAGTCTTACAATGTTCCTATGACAATTGAAGCTTACAGACTAGCGGCAGAGAAATGGGACTACCCTCTTCACTTAGGCTTAACTGAAGCAGGAACAAAAGACTACAGTCTCATAAAGTCATCAGCCGCACTTGGAACCTTATTAAATGACGGCATCGGTGACACTATCAGAATTTCAATTTCCGATGATTCAGTTGAAGAAGTCAAAGCAGCTAAAAAGCTGTTAAAGGCCTTCAACCTTACAAATAACGTACCTGATCTGGTAAGTTGTCCTACATGTGGCAGATTACAGTATGACAGTTTATCAGTAGTTCATGAGATCGAGGAATTCCTGGAAACAGTTAACAAGGACATCAAGGTCGCCATCATGGGTTGCGCAGTAAACGGTCCTGGTGAAGCAAGAGAAGCAGATATCGGAATAGCTGGCGGTGTGAGTGAAGGAATCCTCTTCAAGCATGGAGAAGTAGTCAGGAAAGTCAAACAGGAAGATCTGGTAAAGGTCTTAAAGGAAGAAATTCTTAATTATTAGCAACATTAGAGTATCTCTAATATACGTTAAAAAACGGCTGTTTTTCAGCCGTTTTGTTCTATTTCAGCACTATCAATATTCTTTAGGAACTCCATGTAGGTGTTCTCTTTTTTAATTCTAAAAGAATCCTCTCCTAAGTACACAACTATTACATCCTTGAGATCACTGTTCAGATTGAATTCCATCGTTTTTTCGATTGTCGGGAAACTATATATGGTCTCATTAATGTAAGTGCCATCAAAA
>JAFRLB010000081.1 GCA_017431405.1 Erysipelotrichaceae bacterium
AGAATCTGAAGTAAAAAAGTTTTTCAACAAACTGGCATATAAATGGGACAGTTATTCTGTTAACGAAACGGCCATAAAATTCATATTAGACAGACAGGATCTGGATAAAAACAGTTTCATATTGGATGTGGGATGCGGTACTGGTGTTCTTATACCTTATTATATATATAGGGATATAGCGCATGTTGATGCCGTTGACCTGTCAGATAAGATGATTGAAATCTGCCGTAACAAGTTTAAAAGTGAAAAGGTTTCATTCCACTGCACTAGCATTCTTAACTACGATACTCAAAGTAGATATGACCTCATAATGATCTACAATGCTTTGCCGCATATGCCTGAACGTGAAAAACTCTTCGCTCATCTTTCAAAACTCATGAAAGATAACGGCAGGCTGGTTATTGCGCATGGCTTAAGTCTGGAAAAGCTGATGGAAGTGCATGATGGTGTTTCTTCAGAAGTAGCGGACAATTTCCCTGCACTGGAAACATTAGAAAAGGAACTGTCAGAAAAACTGACAGTTACGGAAGTAATAAATAATGACTATTTATTTTGCCTGACAGCTGTTAAAAAGTAGAATCGTAAGATCCTACTTTTTTGGTACTTTGATATTTGAAGAAACGATCGCTCCTGACGGACAGACAAGAACACATAAATGACAGCCAACACATTTGTCAGGTTTGAGAACAGGCCTGTCATTTTTTATTTCGATTGCCTGGTGCCCGCCATCCATGCATGAAATGAAGCATCTCTGACAACCAACACACTTGTCTCTTAAGAACTTAGGATAAATGATGTAGGAACGGTCAAGCTGTTCAGTTGGAACAACACCCTGAATGGTTGACTTACGGATCTCTCCTACTGAGTTATAACCATGATTCTGCAGGTATAATGCCAGGCCATCCTTCATGTCTTCAACGATCCTGTAACCATATAACATTACAGCTGTTGTGACCTGAACAGTATCTGCTCCAAGCACAATGAATTCAAGAGCATCACGCCAGGTCTCAATGCCGCCCATGGCGCTGATGTGCTTGCCATCCAACATTTCATCCTGGGCCAGCTCAGCGATGAATCTCAAGGCAATTGGTTTAACAGCCTTACCGGAATAACCGCCGATTGAAGCATTTACTATGCCGTTATTAGGATTTATGTCTACTTCAATCAGACTCTTGATCGTATTGATTGCGGCAACCCCATATGCCCCACCTCTTATGGCAGCTTCGGCACTTTCTTCAATGTGGGTAACATTTGGTGTCAGTTTAGCTATGAAAGGCAGTTTTGAATGCTGCTTTACAATGCGGCAATACTTTTCAACAAGCTCAGGAATCTGACCGACATCACTGCCGGTATTATCTTCCGTCATGTTAGGACAGGAGAAATTAAGTTCCAACGCATCAGCCCCACTGTCATTAAGAATGTCAGCCAGATATGCCCATTCCTCTTCATTACGACCCATTAATGAGACTAAGATGAATTTATCAGGATAGTTATCTTTCAGGCGTCTGAATATTTCAATGTTTTCAACAACGGTATGATCTGACAACTGTTCAATGTTCTTAAAGCCAATGACTCTTCTGTTATCACCCTTTATGGCTGAAAATCTAGGTGAGGCTTCATCAATTTCCATCATGCAGATGGTCTTGAAAGCTGCCCCTGCCCAGCCGGCTTCAAAGGCTCTGGCACACATGTCATAGGTTGATGCAACAACAGATGATGAAAGTAAGAATGGATTCTCCAGCGGTATGCCACAGAAATCAGTCTTTAAGACATCGTAATCTATTTTCTTCTTATCAGTCCTGTCTCTTCTGACAGAAGTAATGATCTCCCTGATATTAACATTTGCCACACAGGCTTTTTCACATCTTGCATCGCAGTCAGTACACGGTATGTTTTCAGAAATGTTATTCATGATAACATGCTCATTATCAAAAAACAGACTTCTTAAGATCTTGTCTGGTTTAAATATTCCACATGCCTTGGTACATTTGGCATCATTACATAACAAGCAATTGGTTACGGCCATATGATTGTTCTCCTTGGTTTATTAAGTATATTATATAAAAATCTTTAACAAAAAATAAAGGTATAAGTTTTGTACCTTTATTTCTGAATAAGCTTTTTCTTAACTTCTTCAATTGTATTGTAGGTCTTTACGCCTTCCTGTTTTACTTCCGGTTTACTGACCTTATGCATCTGCCTGTTATCAGGATCAGTCCATGGTTTTTCCATGTTGCCCTGTAAGGCCGGATTTTTGTATCTGTATCTTTCCGGATTCTTACCGATCTTACGGAAATAATCCTTGATGTTCTTTTCCTGACCGATGTCGTTAGGCTCATAGATTGGTATGTCCTTGATAAGATCAGGAAGGTACTGTTGCTGGACAAAGTGATTTGGATAGTTATGGGCATACTTATAACCAACACCTCTGCCTAGTTTGGCCGCACTCTTATAGGAAGAATCCTGTAAGTATGGTGGGATTGGTAAGTTACCGGTCTTATTAACGATCTTAAAGGCCTTTTCAATGGCTAAGTATGAAGCATTTGACTTAGGAGCCGAAGCAATGTATGCGGCAGCCTGAGCCAGTATTATTCTGCCTTCCGGCATGCCGACTCTTTCAACTGCCATGGCCGCTGAAGCTGCTACGCATATGGCCATTGGATCGGCATTACCAACTTCTTCAGATGCCGCAATGAGCATTCTTCTGGCAATGAACTTGACATCTTCTCCAGCTGTCAACATTCTGGCCAGATAGTAAACTGCCGCATCCGGGTCTGAGCCGCACATTGATTCAATGAAGGCCGCAATCGTGTCGTAATGGTTATCTCCAGACTTATCGTATCTTATGGCCTTTCGCTGTATGCATTCCTCAGCCACTTCCAGAGTTATGTGAATCATGCCGTCTTCTGATCTCTCAGTAGTCATGGCAGCTAATTCAATGGCATTTAAGGCCGCTCTGGCATCACCGTCAGAGATCTCAGCTAAGAAGTTGGCTGCTTCTTCAGTAATGTCGGCATTATATTTCTTCAAGCCATAGTCCTTTTCAAATGAACGGTATATCAATGTCAGAACGTTTTCCTTTGACAATGGCTTCAGTTCAAATATTCTTGACCTTGATAATAAGGCTCCGTTTACTTCAAAATAAGGGTTTTCCGTTGTAGCACCAATAAGTATTACCGTACCGTCTTCAACAAACGGCAGAAGGTAATCCTGCTGAGCCTTGTTAAAGCGATGTATTTCATCAATGAACAGAATGGTTCTTCTTTTATAACCGCCAAGATTGTTCTTAGCTATATTAACAACATCTTCCAGATCCTTCTTACCGGCGATGGTCGCATTGACCTGATGAAAGTCCGCAGAAGTGGTATTGGCGATGACCTTGGCCAAGGTTGTCTTACCAACTCCCGGCGGCCCATAGAAAATGACTGAACTCAGCTGGTCAGCCTGAATAGCTCTGTATAATAACTTACCCTTACCCAGAATGTGTTCCTGACCGACGATCTCATCAAGAGTTCTCGGTCTCATTCGGGAGGCAAGAGGCGCTTCCTTTTCCTTGTAATTCTCTTCAGCATAGGCAAACAGATCCATGTTATCACCACCTTATATTATTATAGCACTTAATTGAATTTCATTCTAGCATAAGAAAACCTCCGTTGCCGGAGGATATATTATCTTATTGTCCATAATAGGCATTCTTGCCATGTTTTCTTAGGTAGTGTCTGTCCAGCAGTTCCTGCTGCATGTCTTCCAGCTCTGGATTCAACATTTCGGCATGGAAGTTCATTTCCGCAACTGTTTCCAGTACTACTGAATTATGAACGGCGTTCAATGCATCAGTGCCCCAGACAAATGGTCCATGGGAATGTACCAGTACAGCCGGTATCTGATCAGGATCCTTATCCTTAAATGTCTCGACAATGACATTACCTGTTTCCAGTTCATACTGACCCTGAATCTCTTCAACTGTCATCTTACGGGTACAAGGTATGTCACCGTAGAAGTAGTCGCCATGTGTTGTACCCAGGGCTCTTACATCCTTACCGGCCTGAGCATAACTTACTGCCCACTTGGAATGAGTATGAACGATGCCGCCGATATTCTTGAAGTTACGGTATAAGACAAGATGAGTATCAGTATCGCTTGACGGTTTCAGTTTTCCATCGACAACCTTTCCGGTTTCAATATCAACTACGACCATATCTTCAGGAGTAAGCTTATCATATTCAACACCGGATGGCTTGATGACCATCAGATTCTTCTCTCTGTCAATTCCTGACACATTACCCCAGGTAAATACTACCAGGCCATACTTTGGCAACATCATGTTGGCTTCGTAAACCTGTTTCTTTAATTCTTCAAGCATAATACATTACTCCTTCCACATTTATTTATCAGCGCAGACAAATCTGCCGTTTTCATATTTAAGCATTACGAATACCGGGTGTTCTTTGCGGAATGTATTAGGGCTGTGCAGTACAAGATTATAATTGCCTGTCAGATCCTTAAATATCATTCCATGTCCGCCATCACTGGCAAATAACAGCTCACTGTCCGGTTTCCAGTTACCGTCTATCTCATCATTGTTAGAATGTGCCATGGCCTGAACATAACCTGTCTTACCGTTTGTTGACCAAAGCATGTGCAGTCTGCCATCATCAGTTCTGATCATGAACGGTCCGTCAGTCACATAATTGATGAACAGGAATTTCTTTACATAAGGCTTTGCCATTGAAGCGGTAAACAGTTTCTTTGAAAAACCCTTACTGCTGCTCAGATCGTCGCAAAGTCTCATCACACAGATTTCACCGTCATGAACCTGTTTCCACTCATGACAGAAAACGATATGTTTTCCGCCGTTTTTATCAACATACAGAGTTCCGTCAAGACAACGCATTGCTTCAGGGGTCAGATAACCGTCTGACCATGGTTTAAACGGTCCGCAAGGATCATCCGCCACAAGCGCCATCGTCCCAAGACCTTTTTTCTGATTTTCAAAGGTCGCAAACATGAAGAACCGGCCATCTACGAAATATACTTCAGGAGCCCAATAGCTTTTCTTACTGAAGAAACCTTCCGGTCTTCTGAACACTTCAATCGGTCCATCCCAGGTTTTCAGATCCTTACTGACATATACGTCAAAGCCGAAGGCTTCACCAGTAAAGGCAGTCTCGCCCCTTGTGCCGTACATGTAATATGTCTGATCATGTACCAGGACAAAAGGGTCCCGGATGTTTATGTCATTTAATCTCATATTCTGCTTATCAGAATTTTCTGATTGCTTCCTTTTCAACGCTCAGACACTTAACGTAACTGTTGATGAAGCGGTTGAAACCTTCAATTTCCTGCTGATCAGCCATGACCGTAGAAGTCTTGGCTCTGGCAAAAACCTTGTCATCAAGATAATCTTCCAGTGTTTCTCCATCCTGTTTCCACAGCATGTATGCACACAGTAATGCCATGCCATATGGACCGCCTTCACCGGCTGTTTCCATTACACTTACAGGAGCATTGATGGCTGCGCTGAGCATTCTCTGTCCTACTCCCTCAGTCTTGAAGAAGCCGCCGTGACCGTAGATCTTGTTGATTCTGACCTTTTCCTCAGCCAGAATGTCCATGCCGATCTTCAGAGTAGCCAGGGCACTGTACAGATGTGTTCTCATGAAGTTGGCGAGATTGAATTCAGCATCCGGCTTTCTCATGAAAAGCAGTCTGCCTTCATTAAGGTCAGTTACGCCTTCACCTGAGTAATAGTTATAGCTTAATAAGCCGCCGCAGTCCTCGTCGCCTTTCAGAGCTTCTTCGAATAGTCTGGTGTACAGCTCATTGGTACTTACCTTTGTCCCAAACAGACTCAGAGAATCCCTGATGAGCTTGACCCAGGCATTGATGTCTGAGGTACAGTTGTTGCAGTGAACCATTGCCACTGCCTTACCGGCAGGTGTTGTTACCATGTCAATTTCACGGTGACGGTTCAACTTGCCTTCCGTTACGATCATCGCAAAGTCTGAGGTTCCAGCTGATACGTTACCGGTTGCCACTCTGACACTGTTGGTGGCGGCCATGCCGGTACCGGCATCACCTTCACATGGTGCCAATGGAATGCCTGCCTCCAGATCGCCATCAGGATCCAGATATGTGGCACCCTTCTGACTCAGATTACCGGCAGGCTCACCGGCCAGTCTTATTTCCGGTAACATCTTCAGCAGGTCAAGTCCGGTCAGTTCATTGAACTTTCTAACCATTTCTTCGTCATAGCACAGCTTTTCAGAGTCGATTGGGAACATGCCGCTGGCTTCCCCAATGCCCATTACTCTTTCCCCGGACAGTACATAGTGTACGTATCCGGCAAGAGTATTGATGTAGGCGATGTTTCCTACATGCGGTTCCTTATTAAGTATTGCCTGATACAGATGTGCAATGCTCCAGCGCTGAGGAATGTTGAAATCAAACAGTTCACTCAGCTTGTCAGCGGCCTGACCTGTCATTGTGTTACGCCAGGTTCTGAATTCACATAACTGTCTGTCGTTTTCATCAAACGGCAGATAACCGTGCATCATGGCCGAAATGCCAATGGCACCGGTTGTATTTAATGTAATATCATATTTCTTTCTGACTTCGTTCTTCAGGTTTCTGAAACAGTCCTGCAGACCTTCTCTTACTTCCTCGAGAGAATAGGTCCAAACACCGTTGATCAGCGAATTCTCCCAGGTATGGTCTCCCTGAGCGAGAACTTCATGGTCACGGCTTAACAGGACTGCCTTGATCCTGGTGGAACCAAGTTCAATTCCTATTACGGTTTCCTTAAGATTGATCATATTATCTTAACTTCCAGACCAGATCATTTACCAGCAGCTTGTCTTCCAGAGACTGTACTGTTGTGTTCTTATCGATATGAACATATTCAATATCCATGATATTGGCAAAATCTCTCATCATTTCAGCGGTTACATCATAGCTTAATACAGTATGATGAGCACCACCGGCTGTGATCCAGCATTCAACGCCTATTGTCAGATCAGGCATTGCTCTCCACATTACTCTGGCAACCGGTAAGTTTGGCATTGTCATGATAGGCTTGACAGCTTCAATGTCCTGAACGATCATTCTCATTCTGCCGCCCATGTCGATCAATGAAACGACGATACCCTTGCCGGCCTTGCCTTCAAATACCAGTCTGGCTGGATCCTTGGCATTCATACCGATGCCCAGGTGATGAGTTTCAATTCTTGGCTTATCAGCGGCTACAGAAGGACATACTTCCAGCATGTGAGCACCTAATGAATATTCACTGCCCTTTACCAGATGATATGTATAGTCTTCCATGAAGGCACTTGCACCGTTTTCATTTTCGCCCATCTTCTTTAAGATGGCTGTCATGGCACTGACTTTCCAGTCACCTTCAGCACCGAAACCATAGCCCTGAGCCATTAAATGCTGTGCAGCTAAACCAGGCAGCTGTTCCATGCCGTATAAGTCCTGGAATGTATTAGTGAATGCCTTGCAGTTGTTTCTGTCCATCATCTTCTTAATGGCAATTTCTTCTCTTGCCTGATACTTGATGGCGTCAATGTTATCAGTATTTACATCATACTTTGACAGATATTCATTGTATAACTCTTCAACTTCTTCTTCAGTTACAGCGTTGATTTCCTTAACCAGATCGCCTACTGCCCAGGAATTGACTTCCCAGCCCAGTTTCTTCTGTGCTTCAACCTTATCGCCTTCAGTAACAGCAACATCTCTCATGTTGTCGTTGAAACGCATTACCTTCAGGTTTCTTGAGAAGTCAACACCGACACATACCTTCATCCATTCAGCCAGTCTTTCAACTACGGCATCATCTTTCCAGTATCCGGCAATGACCTTTCTCTTTAATCTCAGCCTTGCGCCAATGAAACCATGTTCTCTGTCACCATGAGCTGCCTGATTCAGATTCATGAAATCCATGTCGATCTCTTCATTTGGGATTTCCAGATTATACTGAGTAGCTAAATGACAGTATGGCTTCTGTAAAAGGTGCAAGCCTGTCAGCCACATCTTGCTAGGAGAGAAGGTGTGACACCAGGTAACGATACCCAGACAGTTATCATCATAGTTTGCTTCCTTGATGACCTTGGTGATCTGATCACTCTTTTCACCTGTAACCTTGTAAACCAATCTGTATGGCAGTTTCTTACTTAATTCATCTGCCATTTCAGCTGCTCTTGCAGCAACTGTATCAAGAACTTCCTGACCGTACAGGTCCTGACTTCCAACTACAAACCAGAATTCTTTCATGTTATTAGTCCTCCACATTTACTGTTACTTCCGCATTATCAGCCTTTACCCTGATAACGCCTTTCTTTGTTGCCTTGACAACAGCCAGTGCTCTGCCATAGTAAGTTGTATACTTACCGGTATGTACATCTTCAATTGTACGTGGGTTGGCACTGCCGAATGCCAGAAGTTCACCGTTTTCAACTTCCAGATTCAGAGTTCTGTCAGCGTTAGATTCAACAATGCCCTTCTCATCTTCTATTGTAACGTTTACATATACGATATCATTAAGCTTTACTGTTTCTTCTTCAGTTCTTAATGCTACTGAAACATTTCCTGAAGCAGAAACGAGCTTGTTTCTGCCAACTTCATTTCCGTTCTTATCATAAGCAACGGCTTCCAGTGTTCCCGGAACATATGGCAGTTTGAATTTTGCTCTGTTTTCCTTTACCCTGGCTGATTTTACCTTATGACCGTTCTGATATAAGTCGATCTTTGCGCAGTCGAAGAATACTTCAACAACCATTTTCTTACCGTCACATAAACGCCATGCATATGATTCCATGCCATTGGTCTGACGCCATGCAGCCTTGATCAGCTTATGATCATGATTGATAGGCTGAACATTGATCAGAGGCTTATCTGTTGCGTGCCAGGTAGCTTTTGCCCAGTCAGCTTCAGCATTTGGTGTACCGATGATGTCGAAAGCACCTGTATCAGCCAGCCACCAAGGATATGGTTTTGAGAAGCCCTTGGCGTCTTCAGTATAACCCCAGGCACCAATGCCGTTTTCACCGATGTAATCCCATGCTGTCCACATGAAGTCACCGATGACATTTGGCAGTTCCTCAACCATCTTCCAGTTCTTGGCAATGTCATACGGCATTGTTTCAGAACCGAAGATCAGTCTTTCCGGATGAAGTTTCAGATCCAGTGGATATCTTCCTGCTGCATAGTTGTATCCGGCGATATCCAATGTATCCAGTGAAGGTGAACATATTGCGTCTGCCTGCTTGGAATTGGCAGCCTTGTTCATGCCTTAACCTACAAAATAAACGATCATGTTAAACATTGTTGAGTTCATGCCGTTCATCTTGCCGGTATCTTCATTCATGCCGCCTTCTTCCTTGTAAATGCCCTTGCCCTTGGCAGCGTTATTGATGATCATCAGGTTGAATCCGCCGGTTACCAGTCTGGTGTGATCAAGTTCATGGATCAGATCAGTCATTTCCTTAGTATCTTCCAGACCTCTTTCTGTACCAGGTTCAGATACTTCATTACCTATTGAATAAAGAATTACAGACGGATGGTTGTAATCTCTCTCGACCAGTTTTCTGATGTCATCAAGATGATTGTCTTCCCAGTATGTGGCATAGTCATGCTTGTTCTTGTGATTGAACCACATATCCCACATTTCATCCATGACATACATGCCTAATTCATCACAAGCTCTTAACAATGCATCTGATGTTGGGTTATGAGCGCTTCTGATGGCATTGAAGCCGGCATCCTTTAAGATCTTAACTCTGCGGTACTCACTCTTGTAGTAGGTTGCTGATCCAAGAAGACCATTGTCATGATGGATACAGCCACCCTTCAGGAATGTCTTCTGACCATTGATGTATAAACCGTCACTCTTCTTTTCAATCTGTCTGATGCCGAATCTTACTTCTGCCTCATCAGTTCCCAAAGTAGCCTTTAAGGTATAGAGACTTGGATGATGTTCATCCCACAGTCTGGCATTTTCCACTGTCAGTTCAACATCATTGCCCTTAGCTGAAGCGACAACTGTATCACCATCAAGTACTTCTACAGTAGCTTCACCGTTGCTTGTCTTGACTGAAACATGGATCTTTCCGGTCTTATAATCTACTGTTTCGACCTTGATGCCTTCAGGCAGAATGTGTTCACCGTCAGCGGTATACAGATATACGTCTCTGTAAATGCCGGCACCTGAATACCATCTTGAATCAGGCTGATCCAGGTTGTCACATTCAACCTTCAGTACGTCTTCTTTCTTAACCGCTCCCAGGTTAACCTTAAACGGGATGTAACCGTAAGGAACATCTGCCTTAAGTTCATCATTCAGATATACCCTGGCATTCTTGTAAACACCATCGAATGAAACACTGGCATGTTCAGCATTTACACCCATTTCCTTTTCATATGTGTACTTGCCTGATGCGAAGAAAGCCTGAGCATCACCGCTCTTGGCATCTGCTCTTCTGGCTGTCAGAAACATTTCGTCTCTTGGCAGGCATACTGTTTCGTTATTCAGTTTCCAGTTTTCATTGAATAATTGCTTTTTCATTGGTTACCCCCCTATTTAAAGTCCTCAGGACTGTATTTCTTAGCTACATTTGAATAAACAATGCTTCTGATGATGTTGGCAGCGGCCCTTCTCAGATCTTCACTGCTGAGGGTTCCTTTCTTAAGGCCTTCCTTTAAGCTCTTTGCATAAACCTTATCACCAGGCATGATCATGTCATTGCCGTTGGCCACAGCCACATCAGTATGTCCCTGACCAGGTCTGGTAGAGAACCAGTCAGTCATGACTACACCGTCGAAGCCCCATTCATTACGTAACATCTTGGTACACAGATCATAACTGTCAGGTGTATAAGTACCATTGATCAGGTTATAGGATGTCATGACACTCTTTGAGCCTGCTTCTCTGATGTTGATTTCAAACCCCTTCAGATATATTTCTCTTAAAGCTCTTTCAGAAACATGAGCATTTGAGAATTCACGCTTGTCTTCAGCGTTGTTACATGCAAAGTGCTTAATTGTAGTATAGTTGCCTTCAATTCTCTGAACACCTCTGGTCATTGCGGCTGAGATTTTGCCGGATACAACCGGATCCTCTGAATAGTATTCAAAGTTACGGCCGCATAACGGGTTACGCTGGATGTTCATGCCAGGAGCCAGCCAGTAGGTAACGTTGTACTTATCCATTTCCTTGCTGACGGCATAGCCGACCTCTTCAACTATGTCGGTATTCCAGGTTGAAGCCAGGTTTGTTCCAACCGGGAAGGCTGTTGCGAACTGGTAGAATACGGTGTCATTCTTGCCAGGCTTTAAGAAGAACAGAGCCCAGTCAGGCATGACTTCCATGAATGACAGCAGATAGTGTCCCTTGAACATTTTTATTCTGCCGGTTTTGGAAACAGCAGTCTTTCTGACAAGTCTTAATCCGCCAGGACCGTCAGCCAATGTAACTGACATTAAGCCCTTATCCAGATACTTATATGTTGTCTTGCCGGCAACGCCAGGAGCACAGATGACATTTGTGTCCATCATTCCCATGGTGCCTACACCGGTACATACATCTGCCAGCTGTTTATCAGTTAACTGATTAATGATTCTATCTACCTTCTCATCAGAATAAACTGCCGGCTTGCCGTATTTATATGTTCTTGTAACAATGGCGTTCTTATCAAGAACGGCTCTTTCTACTCCTTCAAGGTCATATTCCCAGACATTATTGTTCTTAAGTTTCTCGTATTCACTGTCATAATGACAAATGGAATCATGTTTTGAAAGAACGAGTTCTTCTCTGTTTTCGATGACGAATACCGGCTTATTGTCAGCTGATGAATTGCCGGCTTTAATGACATAGTCGCCCTTTTCCAGAATGTAGGAGCTGAATGTTTCCTCATATGAAGCAAGACTGTACATGTCGATTTCAAACTTCAGAACCTCTTCTTCTTTCGGCTGCAGTTCACTGGTCTTCTTAAATGCAACAAGTCTCTGATATTCCTTGTCCAATCTGCCAGATGGACAGGATGCATAAATCTGAACAACTTCCTTACCGGCATGCTCACCGGTATTTCTTACCTTGATGTTCAGATGAAGTTTTCTGCCTTCAAGCTTCTTTTCCAAAGCTTCAATTTCAAATTCTGTATAAGAAAGGCCATAGCCAAAATGAAATCTAGGTTCAACCTTAAAAGTATCAAAGTAACGGTAGCCGACATAGATGTCTTCCTTATAATATTCATTATCCAGATCACCATTCAGGTAAGAGAATTCATTGCCGAATGGAATGTCTTCATATTTCTTTACCCAGGTAGTGGCAAGCTTGCCTGAGAAATACTTCTTCCCAGATAATACATCAGCCAGTGCACGGCCGCCTTCCTGTCCGGCCTGGCCATAGAAGATAAGTGAAATCTTAAGGTCATCAAGAGGACTCAGGTCAATTGAAGCACCTGAATTGACGATGACGATGAGATGTTCAAACTTTTCATACAGCAGTGTAATGTCGCTTACTTCATTATCCTTAAGTGAGAAGTCATGGTTTGCCAGCTTCTTATCAGCTGCTTCACCTGACTGTCTGGATACTACATAAATGGCAACCTTACCATCGCTTTCAGTTAAGTCAGCTTCACTTATGCAATCAGGATCTTTCAGAACATAGTTGTTTGAAAGACTTGCGGCATTTGGCATGCCCTTATTTTCATTTATCCATTTTTCATGAGCCTTGGCTTCTTCCTCGATGTTTCTCTGAATGTACTTTTCAGAGGTGATCTCAAAGCCGGCATTCTTCATACCTTCATAAATCGTAACTGAATGACGGTTGTTGACTTCTCCTGATCCTGTTCCACCCTTGATCGTGTGACTTGCACCAGCACCAAACAAGGCTACCTTTTTGTCTTGAAGAGGTAATGCTCCATCATTTTTCAACAGAACAAATGATTCGACGGCTGCCTCATAGGCAACTTTACTGTTTTCTTCTTCCAACTTACTTACAGTTTCATCATACTGACCGGTTATAACTCTTTTCATCTTATACTTTCCTCCATTAACCAGAATCTTATTGCTTCATCTATCCAGCCTTCTGCGTTGGTTCCCGTTCCCGGTCCAACGCCATGAGCTGTATCATCAAATATTCTTAACTGATATCTTATTCCTTTTTCTGCAAGTGCCCTGGCCATTCGCCTGCTGTTGAGCGGATCAACTACCTTATCAGCCAGTGAACACCATAGATAGGTGTCAGGGTAGCCAGAATGCACGTGCTTTTCAACACTCAGCATCTCTTCCTTTTCTGGCGATGCTTTCTTTCCCAAGAGATTATCATGTGAACCGCCATGTGTTATGGCTAAGTCCATCGATATTACCGGATAAGCCAGGATAAGCGCTGCAGGTTTTGGTAATCCATATTTAACATATCCAACATTATCCGTTCCAAAGCTGGCTGCCAGATGTCCTCCAGCGGAAGCACCCCATATTGAGTAGTCCTCAAAGTCAATGTTGTACACTTCCTTCTTTTCCATTATTTCCCTTACAGCCCTGGCCAGATCATCCATTGGGGCAGGGTATTCAGCCTTGTTTCGAACATGGTAATAAAGTATGAATGCGCTGATGCCTTTCTCATTTAGTTTACGGGCAATTGGTACACCTTCTATGAAACTGCATACCATACCATAACCGCCGCCTGGTACTAACAAGGCTACAGGATGAGTATTGCCATCTCTTATTACAAAGTCATCTACAAGCTTATATTCATTCTTAGTCAGAAAGATGTCTCTGAATGACTGTCTGACATCAACATCTAAAGGTCTTTCAGGCATCTTTTTCCTCCTTTATAATCATGGTTTCAAGTTTCCTTTCAAACTTCGGAGTCCACCATTCACGGTAACCGGCTTTTGTCGGATGAATTCCATCTGCCATGTACACTAAATAGTCTTTCCTGGAAACTCTGTTCATTTCCTCATCATTCCAGAGATCAAGAACCTCAATGTTCCATTTTTTCTGAATCTGCTTAAGCAGTTCAATCATCTTTTCATACTGCCTGCTGTTATATCTGGTGCCTGTGTAGAACAGAACCGGACAGTTCCATGTTTTTCTGGCATAGGCAATTATGTATTCAATTGCCCCGGCTACTGTTCTGACATCGAAACTGTTCATGTCAAATGAATCACTGACAGTTCCCAAAGGCTTTTTCAAGGTTGCATCATTGGTAGAAAGCTGACATACGAAGCAATCAGCCTCAAAATTACAGTCAATCGTTTTCATTCTGGAAATATACGATGGTTTTCCCTTTACCTCTTCATCTACCAGAGTTGTACCGCTGACGGCTTCTTTTAGCGGAATGATGCCGTCTTTTTTCTGCATGAATTCAACAAATGAATCACCTTCTGAAGCTGCGCCATATGTTACCGAACTGCCAAGGAATATTATCTTCCTGCCTCTTAGTTTACTGACAGGTAATTTCTCAGTATGATCAAGATCATATTTACTGTCATTACCAAGAGAAGAGCTTACTGCCCTTTTGCCAATAATTAAGGCAGCGGGCAGAAATAATGCTGAAATGGCAAGGCCTGTTATGATAGCTTTCTTTTTATTCATAAGCACTCTCTCTTTATATTTATTTTTATCTAATAATAATGTAAACGTTTCCATTATCAACATGGTATACATTTTTAGCAAACATTATATTTATTTAGCTGTATTTAAATAATAGTCGAAATATTTATATATTTTGATAAATATTATATAATTCAGGTATGGATAATATAGATTTTTTCGCAGAATTACTACAATGTATACACGACATTCATCTATGGGTCTATGACAGAGATGGCCTTTTGATCAGGACAACCATTCCCCAGGAAACATACCTGAGTGAAGAACTGTTCAGAGATCATAACACACTGATCAGAGAAGCCGCCTGGAAGCATTCCAGGCCTTCAATACTGAGCAGCCGTTTAGAAACTACATGGATCATAGATTCAACACGTGTAAATGGCGAGCCGGAATTCATTTTTGCGTTTGGGCCTTTTTTCATTGACACAATGCCGAAAAAGACGATAGAACAGAAAATAGAAGAGATTAATCTTTCCCTCAGTGGCAAACACCGTCTGCTGGATATGTTGAAATCATTACCTGTCATTCCTTTTACAAGAGTCATTGAATACGCCATAATGATGCACTATACTCTGACCTCAGAGAAAATCAACACCTATGATTTGCACATCAGACATCATGAGTATGTTGATCCGGATAATGCATTTGCAGATGAGACCAAGGTCCATGGTACTTATGATTATGAGCTTGAGTTATTAAGACGAGTCAGAGAAGGAGATCTTGGATTGATCGACTTCATGAAGAAAAATTCAAAATCACTTGTCGTTGGCAAGCTCGCTACTGACGATTCAGATTCCCTGCGTCAGCTTAAGAACACCATTTTGGTTGCCATCACCCTGTTTTCCAGAGCTGCCATTGACGGTGGATTATATCCCGATACCGCCATGACTCTGACTGACCATTATTTCCAGGCTGTTGAAGCCGCCAAGTCTTTTCAGGAAATAGTCAACATCAATCTTGTGATGCAGACAGATTTCGTTAACCGTGTTCATAAGATCAGAACCGATAAAAGTTGCTCCAAAACCATCAGAATGGTCAAAGAATACATTGATCTGCATAAGGAAGATGAAATCAAATTGAAGGACATTGCCAGAGAATTCGGCTACACGGAATACTATCTGACCAAGAAGTTCCATAACGAAACAGGAACTACCATCAAGGAATACATTAGAGATGTAAGGCTTGAATACTCAAAGTATCTGCTCAAGCATGAAAAAGAGCCAGTCAGAGAAATATCAGACCGGCTCAGGTTTACATCTCAGAGTTATTTTACTGACTGTTTCAGAAAGAAATACGGCATGACGCCTAACGAGTACCGTCAGGCTGACTGAAACATCTCTCCATGAATCTGATGTTTTCTTCCATCAGCTGAATGGTTTCAGGAGAACCATTACCAAGGGTTGAACAGGCGTGGAATGTATTGACCAGCATGATCAGTTCACAGTCCACTCCTTTTTCTTTGAGCTTTTCATACATCATTTCGGCATCGGCCCTTAAAGTTTCATTCGCATCGCAGCTCATCATTACAGGTGGAAAACTGTCCAGTTTGTCAAAATATGCGCATGACAGTTCTGGATTCTTTCGGTCTACACCAGGAGCAAACATGTCCATTAACGGTCCCAAACCTTCAGGCTTTACCGTGTTGTCTCTTATTTCATAGTATGAACGGTCAAGATTGCCTGTCAGATCACATAGAGGTGACTGAGGTAACAGACAGTCAGGAACATATTCATTTTTTCTTATCGTTCTAACGGTAAGAGCAAAAGTAAGATAACCGCCGCCTGATTCCCCTGTTACACAGATCTTTGAATCCGGATACATTTCATGCAGAGCCAGGAAAGCCGTTTCGCAATCATCAACCGCTGCCGGGAAGACATTCTCAGGAGCAAGTCTGTAATCTATCGTTACTACTCTTCTGCCGGCTCTGTTGGCAATCATGGAACAGTATGCCTTTGTGGCGCTGGCACTGCCTGCTACCAGACCGCCACCGTGAATGTACATTATCAGGTTTTCATCCTTTATATTATCCGGTGTGACCATGATCCCCTTGATGCCATTGAGCTCAATTTTCTTATAGCTGACACCCTTTTCCTTTGGCATAAACGAATATCCAATATTGCTTATGAATCTTAACAGTTTCCAGTTTACCTTATCATAACCGCCCTTGAATACAAACCCTCCGGTAGCACTCCCGACGATTTTGGAATTCTTTTTCATTTCCTTACTTGTAGCTTCAATTGTGATCATAATCATACCTCCATATGTTATAATCAAATTATAGAAACAAAGTGTTGCATTTAACACATCATGTATGAAACCGGATGTTTTAAGTGCGACACATACAGACAAGTCTGTTGCAGGAGGAATAATTATGGAGAACCAGCGCGTCATCATCAGCAAGCGCATGTTAAAAGATGCCTTGCTATCATTACTGAAGGAAAAGAGACTGATGGATGTAACAGTAAAGGAACTGTGTGAACGCTCGGGGATCAACCGTTCAACTTTTTACCGCCATTATGACAACGTATCAGATTTACTGGATGAAGTCATCGACGACATAGTGAATCTGGTAGTCAGTACCAGTAATTCATCATTGAATGACCCAGGTAATACCCTGAGTTATCTCAGCAATACTCTGTTGTTTTTCCGGGATCATGATGAGTACGATCCGTTAATATCTTCCGAGAACCTCACCATGGACATTCTTGGCCGCAAGATCGAAGAAGAAATGATTAACAGTCTGCCAATTAAAAGCTCCCGATACCAAAGGTACCTGATTCGTTACCTCATGAACGGGAGCTATGGAATAATCAAAAGCTGGATAATGAATGGCAGAAAGGAAGATGTAAAGGAAATATCAGATATGATCCTTACCTTTACTTCCAGCACTTTACGTTAATTACATCTTAAATACTTCAGTTGCCTCACAGACACCGTTTTCATTGAAACTGTCAACGGCATAATAGTAGTCTTCATCAGCGTTGAGCGTTGTCAGCATGACTTCGCTCTTTTCATATACCAGGTAACTGTTATAAAGCTTATCAGGAGCAATGCCGAATCTGATGTTATAGCCAAAGGCACCTTCAGCCTCATCAAAACTTATTGTGCAGCTTAACTTGTCCTCAGTGCGTTCAGCCCTGCAGTTTTCAACCATAGCTGGAACATTTCCCTTTCCCTTGCCGAATACTCTGACGCCTGACAAGGCAAACACTTCATCATAAGGCAGTTTTACAGCTGTGATCCTGATATACCTTACTTCATACTTTTCATCAAGAATGATGTATGGATGACAGCGGTTATCATCAGCCTGTGATCTGTCTTCAATGACAAACCAGTTTTCCTTATCCACACTGCCTTCCAGAATGAATCTGGTCTTCAGATCACTGGAAGAATCGATGTAGCGCTTGTTTGTCATGATATCTGAACGTAAAGACTTGTCAACATTCATCACTTTTACGCTTTCATCAGCGAAATTGATCTGAACTGAATGAGGACGGTAGACATCTTCCAAGTCAAGAATATACCAGCCGGCCGTCTTTTCAGCCGACCACCATGTTCTGATGTTTTCATCAAGAGCCAGTTCAACCGGATGACCTTCCTTACAGCTGGAAGCCTCAGCTTTTTTCTTATATGACAGTAAGAAATACTGCGGTTTCAAGTCACTTGCTACATACTTGCCATCAGGTAAGACAACAGGATAATCGGCAAAGTTCTGGTTACAGTATAATAAGCCATCCTTATCAAGAGAGGCCGCAAACATTCCTACTCTTCTTTCAAAGTTCTGGTTTTTAGAGATACGCATCGTTGCCATGTGAACGATGTTTCCATCTTTGTCTTCAATTGTTGAGCCATGTCCAGCCCCGGTAATGAAACCGCTTGGTTTCAGGGAGAATGGGTTATTAGGCATGAATTCAAATGGTCCTAAAGGCTTGTCTGAAACATAGTAACCGTCTCCATAAGTAGGTAACTCTGTACCAGGAGCAGCGTATTGCAGATAGTATCTGCCATTCCACTTATTCATGAAAGCACCTTCCATGTATGGACGTCCCTTACGGTTAAGATATTTCATGACCAGCGCCACAAATCCCTTACGTGCAGATTTCTCTTTACCAGGATAGTTAAACCTTTCCCAGCCGTGAACGTCTTCGCCATGGTCAAAGCAGGCAACCTTTTCACCGATCGGCAACATTGTTTCCGGATCAAGTTCTATTCCCCAGATCGGGTCAACATTACCGCATCCCCAATAAAAGTAAACTCTGCCGTCATCGTCACAGAACAGGTCAGGATCCCAGAAAGGAAACGGCTCTGATACTTTTTCAAACTCATCGCTTAACGGATCCTTTGTTCTCCAGATCGTTGAAGGTATGTTTCTGGTTGAGGCACTGAAATACAGGTAGTCCCCAACCTGTCTTACATCCGGTGCATAACGGTACATGTCCAGATCTCTGTTCTCATGCCATTTCCAGTTAATCAGGTCTTCTGAATAGAAGAAGCCTGCTGACATTGAGGCAAAAAGATAATAGATGTCCTTAAACAGTACGATGGTTGGGTCAGCCGCCTCACGGTGTGCATTATCACCATAGTGCTGAAACTTATATTCCAGATCTAATGGGTTACAGTATTCTCTACTCATCTAAACTCCACTCCTTTTTCCAGTGAATTACTGGTTTTTCATTATCAAATTCAATTGGCAGAATCACATAATTGGATCTTGAGGTATTTGCCTTCCCCATTAAAGGAGAACGCATCATCCAGATCTTCTCTTTCAGTGAGGCCTTATAAGCCTTATTATAATTTGAAGCAATGGCCCTGGTCAGTTTGTCATTAGTTGCGGCATCAACCACAAAATCAGGAACCCAACGGTCAGCCAGTGATATGATAGTATCATTATAACAGAATATGCATGATACCTGGGAATTATATGATGACACACCAGGTTCATCAACATGCGGGTCACCCAGAGATACATATGGCCCCTGAATACTGTCAGCGACTGCTATTTCGCTTGGATTAGGTACATAGCCCATCATGCCGCTTGTAAGAAGGTAATATTTGCCGTCTTTTTTAAAGCAGGCTACACCTTCTCTGGTAAATGGCGGTCTGATGTCCTTGTAATGGTATACCGGTTCGCCTGTTACATCCATGTAGTCATCAGTTAAACGCATTGATATTAATGAAAGATGATCAACTTCCACAAAGATATATGGATGATTATCATCATCAAAGGCAAAATCAAAGTCACCGCACTTCTTGCCAAGAACCTGATAGTCCTTCTTTACAAAAGTATAAGGACCTCTGAAATTATCAGCGGTGTAGATGGCATAAGATGCGTTGTCATTATATTTTATCCAGCACACATATTTGCCGGTCTTTTCGTTCTTCAGAATGTGCGGGCGGTCAATTCTTCTTTCATAAAACATTGGATCTTTCTTATCTGAGGAAGGTTCAATGAGATATCCTTCATATTTCCAGTTATAAAGATCCGTTGAAGAATAATACTTTATGCCATATGTCCACATCTTGGAATTGCCAAATGTTCTGTCCTTGTTTTCGCCATACCAGTAATAAACACCGTTTTCTTCAAAGATATAGCCACCATGGGCTTCAATTCTCTTTCCGGCTTCATCAAGCCATTCTTTTCCCGGATAAAACTTGCTGTACATTTTACACCTCTCTGCCTTTCTTTTCTGCTGATTGTTTAGAATATCATCAGTTTTATTTTAAAACACCCGATCAAATATGACACATCATGTACGAAACCGGGTGTTTCAAATGCAACACGTTCTGCAAAATTGTTGCGGTAAAACAATTATTATTTTTTTATTTCAGGCAAACCCTGAGCAAGACCTTCAACTGCATCAAGTGATGCCATTGTGCCCATCATCTTAAACAGTTTTTCCAGCGGCACAAGTTCAACGATCTTATAAGCAATCTTTGGAATCTTTACCCCACTGCTGACATCACCGTACTTGCTGGTAATGCCATAGATCATCGGGTAGAAATACTTATCCAGTAACTTCTTTCCCTCAGGACTTCTCTTGATCCTGAAGGCTGAATCCTTTAATGAGAAATAGCCCTTCTTAACTTCAACATCGAACCAGTTATGGATCCTCATTGTATCAGATTCATATTCAGAAGGCTTTTCAGTTACCTTCTCAATGTCCATTGAATCAGTACAATCTCCAGCCCTGACTTCAACATGATGCTTACCTGTGATCCTGTAATTAAACTCAAATACCTTATATCCGGTCTTTTCTTCAACGAAATTACCGTCAACATAGAGAGATACCTTACTGAGATTTGAATAAACCTTAATCAGAGTCTCCTCTTCGCTTCTTTTTTCATAGCGTTTGCCACATAAGTGAACAAACTTTTCATCTGACAGATAGGCCTTATAGAGATAGAAGGCATCCTTCTTTATCTTTCTGTCAAAGGTAATTAAACCCTTCTGGTTCTGGCCTTTCTTACCGCCTTCATTACGGCCATCGGCTCCAAAGTCACACATGTTCCAGGCATACAGACACCAGATGTATTTTCTTTCTGACCACATATTGAGAATGTGTTCATGATACAGGCACTGATATGCTTCTGAATAATCACCCTTAACCGGATTGATTGTCTGATACTGAATGTTAGCATCGGCACCGAACTCACTTAAACCCATTGGATACTTTGGATACTTCTTATGATAGTTATCCATGAACTTATCGTTCTGCGGTAAGTCTCCGACATACCAGCCATAATAAAGGTTATATGCTCCAACATCCGCAATTCTGACGATCTTTTCCTTTGGTTTGAGAATGAATACGTGAGACATTGAGGTTACTCTGGTCTTATCCAGGCTGTGAACAAGATTGTTCAGAGTAACGATGTTGTCAACCAGGTCATCATTGACCCCACCATGGGTAGTGATTTCATTAGACAATGTCCAGCAGTAGATGCTTGGATGATTGTAATTCTGAATTACCAGTTCCTTCATCTGGCTGATGGTATTTTCACGTCCTTCCTTCATATGAGCTGTTATGTAAGGTATTTCAGCCCATACCAGAACGCCATTCTCATCACACAGATCGTAGAAATACTGATCATGCTGATAATGGGCAAGTCTGATTGAAGTAAAGCCAAGTTCCTTAATCAGGGACATGTCTTCTTCCATGTCAGCCTTTGAAATAGCATAGCCTTTTTCGTAACGGTCCTGATGCTTGCCGGCACCAATAACCCTGTATTCCTTATTATTGAGAATGAAGCCTCTTTCAGGATCAATGACACACTTACGAATGCCGAATCTGGTACTTACTTCGTCCCTGCCATCAACTATAGCCTTGGCTGTATAAAGATATGGATCTTTTAAGCCATTCCATAAGTGAGGATTCTTCATTTTGAATACAGTTATACTATGACCATCCTTAACAACGGAAGTCTGGCTGTATTCGCCAATGGTAACGGTAACTTCCTTACCGTTTGACCAGGTTTCAACGGTTATCTTACATTCATCAAGAGCATCGTTTAATTCAGGAGTTACCTGAATTCCCTTACCGCCATAATAGCCTAGATCGAAATGAGTCTTATCTACAATTATGAAGTTTACATCACGGTAAATACCGCCATAGAAGGTAAAATCAGCCTTCTGAGGATAATAGTCATCTCTGTAGCTGTTATCAACAACGGCCTTAAGAACATTGTCTTCCTTCAGATGTTCCGTAAGGTTTACTCTGAAAAGAGAGTAACCGCCCTTATGACTGTAGAGATGCACATCATTCAGATACACATCACATAACATTGATGCAGCGCCAAATTCAACCCAGAGTTCTTCCCCTTCCTTTAAAGGATTCTTAAACTCCTTAATATAGTCAGCCTTGCCTCTGTAATAGCTGTTGTCCCCGTCAATTCCATCCAGTCTGTTATAACAATGAGGGAGATCAACAGTCTCTTTATCAGGAAGGCTGTCTTCCTTGGAAAACAGCCATTCCTTATTTATGCAAATTATTCTGCGCATTACGCTAATTCTTCGCTCTTTCTCTTTTCGTTAAGTTCAGCATACATCTTTTCTCTGACTTCACCCTGGATTGGATAGTGTTTCATAATCAGAGCAGTTAATACTGACATTATGGCTGGAACTAAAGCAAGAACAACGATCAGACCGGTCTGCATGGTGCTGAAGTTTGCCATTGCATCACTTGTCAGATTACCGGATACCGGGTCAACACCATAATGGAATAATGCCAGCATGCCTAATGTAGCTGTAGAAGTAACTGCTGCCTGAGCTTTTTCAAGGAACTTGTAACCTGCGGTAACGATGGCTCCGTTCTTCTTGCCGGTTGTCCATTCGTTATAGTCGATTGATTCAGTCTTAACAATACCCATAGGAATTGTTGAGAAACCCTGGAAGAAGTACATCAGACAGAATACGCCGACAAACAGATATACGCTCTTCTGTAAGATGCCTGTCAGATGTAATACTACCAGTAATGCACCCAAGATGGCCTTAGCATATGAAGTATAGATCATTAACTTAACAGAGCCCATCTTCTTGATGGCAGGTCTGGTTAAGAAGATTGAAATGAACATGGACATCATGACTGCGATTGTCATGATCATATTGAATCCGCCAAATGCTGCATCATCTACAACACCGTTGCTGGAGAAGTAAGTCCACTTTACATAATATACGTTAGCAGCAAACATGAACGGATAAATCAGACCGTAAACCAATAATGTCAGAAATACGTTCTGCATTGCCTTGTTTTCGGTAAAGATCTTGATGATCTGTTTGAAAGTAATCCTTTCTTCCTTTTCTTCTTTTTCTTCAACTACCTGGTGTGATTCCTTAACAAAGGACAGGCTTATTAAGGAAATGACCAAAGCAACAGCTACATAAACAGTTGTGGTTAAACCAAATCCTGTCGAAACAGAACCAGTCATATCCTTGAACTTGGCATAAGTGCTTAAGAATGAAGACATTGCCATACCGATGACGATTGCTGAAATACGAACCCAGAAATGCTGAGTAGAACGAACGTTTTCATCAAGAGTCATGGCCTGCTGAAGAGGAACGCTTGCATCAAATGAATAGCCGAAGTCATATATCAGATAGAAGACCAGCATCCAGATAGTTACCATGATTTTATTGGCCTTGACAAACTCAGGCAGGAAATACATGCCAACAAGAGAAATGCCCATTAATACGATTGACAGGAACTGGAATCTCTTATATTTTCCCTTTGAAGTAACCTTGGCACTGTCCATGATCCAACCCTGGATAGGGTCATCAATTGCATCGACAACTCTTCCGACTAACAGGATAATCGTTGCGATCATTGTTGACCAGCTTGAATCGATACCGGCATAGTCAGTTAAGAAGACTGACAGATAAGATGATACCAGTGCGGTTGCGACTGTTGCCATAGTATACATACCGGCATAGCCAAAGTATCCTTTAAAATTATCAGGATATTCGTGTTTTTTCTTGATTTTTTCTTTTGCCATATTATATTCTTCTCTATTTCATTTTTATGATAGCGCTTTCTCTGGACCTTTTATTGCATAATTTTAATATTTTTTATATTATTTTAATATGAACATCAAATCTCTTAATAATTACTGTGAATCAATATTTGAATTGCTCAGCATCCCAATGATCATTTACCACAGTAAGACGGGAAAGATACTCAATGGATACTTTTTTGATAATGCTTTCTCAGACTTAATGATCAATAACCCTAAGATCACAAACCGTTATCTTGGAACATCACTTTTCAATACTCAGCATAACATTTCATTTTACATTTCAGACGACAACATCGCCTTCGGTGCTGTAAAGGACAAAAGCAGTGACTTATCACTGTATATCGGTCCATGCTTACTGGCAGATCCAAATGAACAGATGATGCATTCCATGCTTACCAGAAGCAATTCACCTTTCCGTAAAAATCCTAATAAGTATTATGAAATGATTTACAATTACATTAAAAAACTGCCGCGTTTTACCATAAACCGGTTCTTGTGGTTATTGTCTTTTACCGGTAATTATCTGAATCACGATGCACCTGATCCGGAAACTTTTTATCAGGCTTCCATGTCCAAGAACAGAATTGACATAGCGGAAAACAAGCTGGACGATAATGTCAGCAGCACCTTCTTTGATGTTGAAAAGCATGCTTCTGTAATTGAAGAACTGAAGGCTCTCATTCTTAACGGCTCACCGGATTCCGTCGTGGAACTCTGGAATGAAAACGGCATGGAAATAATCTATGAACCTCTTAAACAGACAGGCTGGGAAGACCAGCTTCGTTATGCCAAAAACATGTTTCTAATGTTTATCAGTGATGTTTCAAGTAGTCTTATTCAGCATAACATCAGCAGAGTTCAGATACACAACATTACTTCAAGACTGATGAATGATGTGGAAAGCTGTATAATCGTTCAGCAGATTGAGGCTGTTTACCGCAGTGCCATTATTGAATTAACAGAACTTGTCAGGACAGTTAATATGGAAGGAAAAACCGCTAACGTCCTGGTACACAAAGCCATCAATTACATACACGACCACATTAACGAACCAATCCTTTCAGAGGACATAGCCGAAAATGCCGGTATTTCCACCGGCTATTTATCCGTACTGTTCAACAGAGAAATGAAAATGAAAATCAGCGACTACATTAACATTCAGAAAATCGCAGTCGCTGAATCATTGCTTATCAATACTGATGCTGAAATAATAGACATCAGCAGTTATCTGTCTTTCTCTTCACAAAGCCACTTCAATAATATCTTCAAGAAAGTTACCGGCATTACCCCATTGAAGTACCGCCGCTTACACCTTGAAAAAACTAGTCGCTGATAAAGAGATTTACTTCACCATTAATGCCCATAGGATTCTTTAGCTTTGAAGCGGTGCCTGTTGCCAAGCCTCTCATATACTGAGCAAAGTTTCCAGTCATGGCTCTTTCCAATGTAGTGGCCACTTCAATGACGATCTCATTTTGACCTTCTACTATGCCGTCACTCAAGTCATAGATGAATTCCGGTACGACTTGTATGCCTAATGACTTACCGTTCAGGAATACTTCAACTCCTTCATAGGCATCAGATATCTGTAAAACAGTTTTCTTATTCTTATTAAGTTCAAGTTTCTTTTCATAGCGGATGAATCCCGAGAACTTCTTGTTTTCAAGAGCAAAATCATCCGGCAAACTGATATCCTTATGATCTTTGAAGTCCGGATATTCAAGTGCCGAACAAACACTTCTTGTAAAGCTGAACAGCTGATATTTCTCACCCTTTAATTCAACTCTTTCTGACAACAGGTTTTCATCAGCATTACCCTGAACAATGATCATTCCCTTATTTGGATAAAGTACAATGTGATTATCCTTTAAGGCATATGCCTTATTATTCCAGGCGTCATACTCATAATAGCCATCATTCATGTCCAATGATAGACTTCCCTCATATACTTTATCTGATTCATTGAACAGATAATAGATCTTATCACTGTTTGTGTATTCAAGAATTCTTACATCCTTGCTGGCTGGACTTATGGATACTGTTGAAACGATCTTTCTTACTTCCCTTGCCAGCTCATCAAGAGAAACCGTTCTGTAATCAGGCGCTTCATTGCTATCAACTACTTCAGGTAAGCCATCGATAAACAGAACAGGAACATTAACCCTATCAAGAGCTTCCTTCATTCCTTTATCAATGAACTGGGCATATGGAACAACCAGTACATCATATTCCTGAGTATTAATCCTTAACTTATCACCAAATACCGTATGGTACCTGTCGGTTTCAGTTAAGGCATCAAGCGGGATGGTATCAGCCAGTATCTGGTTTTCATAAAGCTTACGTAATGGCTTCTGAACAAACATTGATTCACCCATCCATTCAAATTCAGCGTTATAGAGAACCGCAACCTTTGAGTCACGGTGGCCGCCAGATATTAGTGTACATACTCTGTTCATGTATTCAACGATCTTGCCGAAATGACGGTATTGCGGGTTATGGCCCTGAGCGTAGAAATGAGGTGGGCAGTCAGGATCAGGAAACTCCTTACCGGTAAAGGCATGTGGTACAAAGTGATTTATGCCTCTGACCATGAAATGTTCTGCCAGATACTTTTCCAGTCTAACGCCTTCACTCCAGCCGTAATTACCGAATATCTCACACATTGCATCGCCGTTTTTCTTTGGATCAATGGCTGCCAAGGAAGCGCCGAGATTGCCTAAGGCAAAGTGGTAGAACTCACCATCTCTTGGTCCGGAGAAAGTCTTCATTTTCAGATCTTCACCCTGTGGCAAGACCTGTCCCCCTATGTCATCAATACCTGACATGTCCTGACCGTTAAGGCCACGGAAATAATGACCTAATGACATGGCTGTACGGCTATGTGAATTATTGTCTTCAATGAGATGACCAATGTATTTTACGCCATGATCATTACACCACTTGCCAATCTGTTCAGAAAAATCCTTTCTGACCAGTTTTGTAACAGCGTCCATGAACTGATATCTGATTTCAGCTGCCTTTTCCGGAAAATCGTTATTCCAGAGGAATACCAGTTCATTCTTCCATTCATTTCCTAATCTCTTTATTAACTCTTCTTCAAGTTCATCAGAATATGGCAGATCTATTTCAGTGCCGATTCTGTTTGCACCCGTCATGTAAATGCCATTGCCTAATTCAGGCTCATCAGAGAAAAAGCCTAAGATGGTCTTTCCAAAATCATCCTTATAATGATCCCAATGAGTTTCATATACTGTATTGATGAGAATACGGCATGATTCCTCAGACATCATGTTTATATATTCCCTGTGAATGCCATAGTTACGGCTTACTCCTGTAACATAAACCTTGTACTCACCATCAGGTTTATGCCATTTTACAATACCCGTATTTTCAAAAGGAATATTAATGACATTTCCATCTCCACCAATCGCACTGACAGACAGGATCCTGTCATCATTAAAAGTTGGAGCTCCCTGCGTCATGAATTTGGTAACTGTTTTAGCCATGAAATTGCCAAGATTGAGTTTAGGCGGGAACATTTTTGTCAGATTTATCTCAAGATCCTTTTCCTTGCCCTTATAAGTCTGACATGCTGAAACAACAGACTGTCTGTGCAGATTTAACGGTGCATTCTTAACTGCTCCATTGGCAAAACCTGTTGGAAAATGAGAGTCATCCAAGATCCAGACCTTCATGTTTCTGGTTCTGGCTTCATCAAGAATGACATCCATGTCTTGCCACCATTTAGGCCCACAGAAATCAGGATGAGGTCTTGATTCAATGCAGACGCTCTTACATCCGCTTTCATTTATGACATTCATCATCTTTCTTAACATCTGTTCATCTTCACCATGTTGCCAGAAGAACGGGAAAATGTAATCCCCGCTTTTACCGTTTAATAGTTCTCTGATTATCTGATTCATAACCCACCTCACACCTATACTATAGTACGTTTATTCCTTAACCAAAAACAACATAATTTCAAATAAAGCTGCATTTCTGCAGCTTCATATTACTTATTCTTCACCTTTTTTAGACTGATGTTCCTTGATGTATTCCTGAATTTCCAGTCTCTTTGCGTGGTCAATTGGATATTTCTTCAGAATGATAACACCAATGACAGCGAAGACTGCCGGAAGAACACCCATGACTACAGTCATCCATGTTAACAGTGTAGGCATCTTTGCCAGATCACCGACATAGTTTCCGGTAACGGAATCAACCTGATAACCGATTGCGATCAGAATACCGCCAACTAATGCAGATGAAACAGCACTCTGTGCCTTTTCCAGGAACTTACCTAAAACACCGGTTAAGGCTGAACGGTCTTTTCCTGTTTTATAAATTGTGTAATCCATGATCTCCATACCGATTGAAGATCCTGGAACGAAGTCAACACCGATAAACATAGCCATTATGAACATTGACAGGAAGAAGACTGGTGGAGCCTTCTGTAAGATTCCTAAAAGCTGTCCAACGAACATAATGAGTCCGCCTAAACCCTGCATCAGGTAATCAAACTTCTGCATCTTGACGAAGTCACCTTTGAAAGCCTTTAAAATAGGTGTTGCGATGATTGTTCCGATTAACAGAGGGAACAGCATCATTAATGAAACGATCATTGAATATGTACCGTATTTTGCTGTATCAAATACACCGGTTGTCAGATCTGTACAGTATGCATATTTTACATAGTAAACTGGAGCTGCAAACAGGAATGTCCAGATGAAACCTGTGAAAACATTCTTGAAGAAGTCAACCAGAATCGCATCGTTTTCCTTTAACAGTGTGAAGAAGTCAGAAATCTTGACCTGATCATCTTTATCCTGTTCAATGATGTGTTTTTCCTTGACCATGAACCAGCCCAGGACAGAAACAGCTGAAGCTACCAGCATGCTGACAAGTGCCAGGATCATGTAAGCTGTCTTGAAACTACCGACAGCTGCCTGAATTGAAACAACGATAACAGACAGAGCTGCACCGAACATGCCGAGGATCATGACCCAGAGTCTTGGTCCAATCAAGAGCTTTGCACGTTCTTCAGGATCAGAAGTCATTGTACGATACAGAAGATTCGGATTATAGAAAGATGTACCGATATCATAAACCAGATAGAAGAAAAGTACCCAGATTGTAACGAGTACAGGTAACTTTGTAACTGCATTTGGTAAAGCATACAATGCTACTGTACCGATAAATGTCATGATAATTGACAACATGAAGAATGGTTTGTACTTACCATGCTTGCCAACCTTACCCTTGTCCATGATAAATCCCTGAATCGGGTCATCAACAGCGTCAACTATACGAGCCAGTAACAGTAATGTTGTTGCCAGCGTTGCGCCCCATGCGCCTAAACCGGCATAGTCTGTCATGTAAACCATGAACAGAGACGACATGAAAGTGACTGCGATACCATTGTTGGTAGATAAGGCAGTAACGCCAAAAATCTCTTTCAGACCAACGGATTCAGCTGTTTTAACTTTTTTGTTTTTTGCCATAATTATATAAATTCCCCTTTATCTACGCGTATATTCTACAATGTAAACGTTTTCAATCAATATAATTATTTAGCTATGCATATATTTTTTTAACCATGTTTTTTATTATTTTGATATAAAAAACGAATAATCACCATAATCAAGGCTATGAGTTTCACCATTAGGCAGTTCAATTTCAGCTTTCACATTAGCCGGGATGGCAAAATTAAATTCTATGCCTTCAGCGGTATAGCGCCAGCCTGAAGTGATCTTTCCGACTGGGGAATCATAAGTTGCTTTAGCATATTGCAACAGTTCATTTGGACAAGGTTTAATGGTAACATTGCCTAAAGAAACATCAATGCCGCAGACACCCTTTATTAACCACCCTGAAACTGCACCGTATGAATAATGGTTCAATGATCCATTATTGCCGTTTTCAATGCCGTTCCAGTTTTCCCAGATGCTTGTAGAGCCCTTCTTTACCGAATACAGCCAGGAAGGCAGCTTATCCTGTAATAATAGCTTATAAGCTGTTTCCACATATCCATACTTACACAGGATTGGACACAGGAATGGAGTTGAAAGGAAACCGGTATTAAGACGGTAGTCATTGTCTATTATCATCTGATTTAAAATTTCAGCGTTCTTTTCTTCGTTATCAACTAAGCCGAATTCCAAAGGTCTGACATAGTCACACTGCCTGTCACTGTGAATGATGCCCTCATCAGTAAAGGTACTTATATAAGCTTCTCTGATTTTTTCAGAAAGAGCTTCATATTTTTCAGCATCTTCCTTCCTGCCTAAAACAGAAGCAATCTCTGATAAGAGCTTACTGCTGTAATAATAGTAGGCTGTAGCTGACTTTGGTGCACCCTTGGTCATGTTGTTTCTTAATTCAGTTGAGCTGTCAACATCAGGCTGACACCATTCGCCCCAATGGAAGCCCTTGGTTATAACATAATTCTTATGAGGGTCCTTTTTAAACAGATCCTTTAGTTTGTTCTTCTTAGCCAGATTCTGCAGATAGCCGACCCACTTGACCATTGCCTCATAGTTTTCCAACAGTATTGACTTGTCATCATAAGCCTTATATAAGGCATATGGTACTAATAATATGGCATCTCCCCAGCCGGTTGAGCCTTCGATGAAAGAGGAGAAGCCGGTGCCCCTGTTAATAGGCGGCGCAATGTTTCTGATGATGCCGTTTCCCTTCTGGGCCAAGCGTACTTCTCTGAGCCACTTCTTAAATACGGTATAACAGTCATGCAATAATAAACCGGTATCAACGAATACTCCGGCATCACCGGTCCAGCCGCTTCTTTCACGCTGCGGACAGTCAGTAGGTATGTCCACGAAGTTTGACTTCATTGACCACAGGCTGTTTGAAAACAGCTTATTTACATCTTCATTTGAGCACTTAAAAGTCGCAGTCTGCTTCATGTCTGAATATACGGCTATGGCCTTGAATTCAGCGTCACTTAAATCAGCGTCCGTTTCTACCTTAATGTACTGGAAACCGAAGATTGAAAAGTGTGGCTTATATTCATTCAGGCCTTCCTTACAGATATATTCAATTTTCTGAGGTATGCCGCCGTTCTTGTTCCTGGCACCTGGATCAATGTTTCTCTGTGTGAAGTTTCCTTCCTCATCCAATGTTTCACCATGCCAGATGGTTAACTTCTGTCCTTCTTTCGCATTCAGCCTGAAACATGTGTAACCTGCCATATTCTGAGAGAAATCATAGACGATGGCATTATCAGGCGTATTAATTCTCTTACCCTCAAATATTTCATGCTCCTTAATGTAGACTTCATCGGAACATACTAATTTACTCTTGTCATGGCTTACTTCCCTAACTTCATGCCATTCATCAATTCCTTCCTTATTGGCATCATAGACTTCACCGATTTCCATGTCTGAGAAACGAATCGGCCCATTCTGGGAGGCAAACCAGTTCTTATCAGAAACAAGCACTGCTTCCTTATCAATTTCCAGCTGACATAATAAAGCCACATCATCGCCAAACAGATGATTGTCCCCGTCAATGCCGTTATTGCCTCTGTACCAGCCATCACCAATGCAGACTTCAATGACATTATTGCCTTGTCTTAATAAGTCAGTAACATCATATACCTGATATTGAAGACGCTTATTATAGTCATCAGTACCCGGAGCTAATACAAAGTCCCCAACTCATTTACCATTTATCTTAGCTTCATATAAGCCATGAGCAGTTATGTATAATCTGGCTGTTCCTGATTTTTCCAGATTGAATTCTCTCTTAAGATATGAAGCAGGCTGACGTTCTTTTGATTTGTTTACTTCTGGATCGATCCAGCTGGCCTTCCATTCACTTATGCCCATTTCAAATGATGTTTCAGATGCTTCGCCTTTCATGTCATTTTCATCCCATAAGCTTATTCTGACTTTTACCTGATCACGGTCCCTGGCTTCAAAAGGCATCACAAAGCTCATTTCAGAAGACATTATCTTTTCTGAAGTGAATTTTGATTCCCCATTTACACTGATTTCGTAACAGTAAGCTGTTTGTTTTTTTCCACTGTCACATGTCCAGGTTATTGTTGGTTTCCCATTCTGTAAACCCAATGGGTTTTCCAGTCTGTCTACTCTGATATTTATTGGTTTCATACTATCTGTTCCCCTTATTTTTAATATATAGTCCATAACTGGATGAATCAACCTCAAATGTCATTTATGCAACAGGAAAGCGAAAAATGTATCACAGTCCGGGCTATGATGCTTTATAATTTAAGCGAGGTTTAAGAACATGAATAATAAATGGGATAACATCGAAATAATTAATGAAAACCAGTTACCGTCACATGCAACTTTCAGTTATGATGAAACACTGAATCTGAACGGCATCTGGAAGTTTAAATGCGGTCTGAATCCTGATAAGGCAGACATTAACTTCATTTCAGACAGCTATGACCTTTCCGGTTTTGACGACATGACAATACCAACCTGCTGGCAGACCAAAGGTTACAGTTCCCCTCATTACTTTGGGGCTGGCTTCCCTTCTGCCATCAGCAAAAGCAAAAACAGGATCCCGCAGATCAATCATAAAAAGACTTACTATGGAATGTATAAAAAGGAATTTACATTAAGTAAAAAAGCCGAAGGAAGTTACATTCTGTGCTTCGATTCCGTAAAGTCAGCCTTTTACTGTTATCTTAATGAGCAGTATGTCGGTTTATCAAAGGGTTCAATGCTGCCATGTGAATTTGACGTTACAAAACAGCTAAGGGATGGTAAGAACATCATAAGCGTATTTGTCACCGAGTACTCTGATGCAACATACATTGAAGACCAGGACATGTGGTTTCTGGCCGGCATTTACCGTGATGTAAAGTTATATCACCGCCCTGCAAGTCACTTTGAAGACATTTATCTGCACAGTGAACTTACTGATGACTATCAAAACGCTATTCTGCATTGCGATGTTAAAACAAGCTGTAAAGATGGTAACGTTACCTTAGAGATCAATAATCAGGCTGTTACTGAGCCTCTTAACAATAAGAATGCATCACTCTCCATCAATATGGAGAATGTCAGACTCTGGTCAGCCGAAAAGCCAAACCTGTACGATGTAAAAGTCACTTTAAATACAGAAAACGGTGAAAAGCATTCCCAGAACTTCCGATTCGGTTTCAGAGAAGACAAGGTAGATCACCAGAAAGCCATTTATTTGCATAATGGCAAGCCAATCAAGTTAAGAGGCATCAACTACCACTCATTTACACCGGATGAAGGTTATTATGTTTCTGAAGAAGTATACCGTAATGATCTGAAGCTTTTAAAAGAAGCTAACATTAACGCCATCAGAACAAGCCACTATCCACAGGCTGAAGTATTCTATGATCTTTGTGATGAAATGGGCTTCTATGTCATGGATGAATGTAATGTTGAAAGCCATGGCGTAAGAGAAAAAGGTGTTCCAGGCGATGATGAAAAATGGGGACGTCACGTAATTGACAGAATGGAAAGAATGGTCAGAAGAGACTGTAACCATGCCTGTGTTTCTATCTGGTCACTTGGCAATGAATCAGCTTGCGGTAAGAATCACTTCAAGATGAAGGAAACAGCCCTGATGCTTGATGACTCCAGACCGATTCACTATGAAGGAGGAAGAAACCTTGAGTTATCAGACTTCCTGTGCGATGGCTACTGTTCAACGGAAAGAGAAAGAAAATTCGCGAACAAGGAAGATGTCAAGGATAAGCCTTCAATTGTTCAGCGTCTGATACCACTCCTCATGTCTCTTAAGTCCATAACATACGAAGAATATAAGAACCATCCGATACTGGTAACTGAATATAATCATTCAATGGGTAATACCGGAAGTGATGTTGAAGAGCACATCCGCATCATGGATCAGGCTGATCAGTATTGCGGTGGCTTTGTCTGGGATTTCAAGGACAAGTCACTGTTAAAGGATGGAAAGCTTACCTATGGCGGAGACTGGGGTGTAAAGGATCAGGGCAGTCACTTCTGCTGCAACGGTATTACTGACCCGTTCAGTAAGCCTCACTCAGTTTATTATGAAATTCAACATGCCTTCCAGCCTGTTGTCATAAGTAAGGCTGAAGATAACCATATAAGAATCTATAACCGTAATTTCTTTACTTCAACTAATGAATATCACTCATATTATGTATTAAGCCGCAATGGCATGCAGGTTGAAAAGAAGGAATTCAAAACCAATGTTGCTCCTAGAGAAACTAAGGAATATGATCTCAAGGTCATTGTTCCTACTGATGATGCAACATATGATCTTGCCGTATTCTTTGAAAAAGACGGTACCACTTCCTACCAGCAGTTCCGTTTAAAGGAAGAAAGAATTCCGGTAAAGAACAACGAAACAATCATCAAGGCAAATGAACAGAAGATCATCATTAATGATCGCTACATAATTGACAGATCTACCGGTGATCTGACTGACATTATCTGTGAAGGTCATAACCTTCTTACCAAGCCTTTAAGGCCTTCATTATTCAGGCCTTATACTGATGGCGATGTAGGATTCATAGGCCTCAGCATGAAGAAACACCTGAAGCTGGATAATTATGGCAGATATTCCATTGATGGATTTAAGAATCCACCGACAGTTCAAATCAACAGGCAGAATGTAACAGTAGTAAATGCCGAAAAGGAAATTACCATGGTAAGAGAATACAGTTTCATAAATGACAAACTTCATGTTTCTGTTTCCTATACCCTTACCGGTAAGAAGGCACCTAACCGCTTGGGCATGCAATTGAATCTGGATAATTCATTCAAGACAATGCAGTATTTCGGCAAGGGCCCTGAAGATCATTATCCTGGCAAGGATGAAGGTGGCCTGATCGGCATATATACTCAGGACATCAAAGAGCAGGATGAATACTGCCGCCCGCAGGAACACGGCAACAAGTCTCATGTAAACTACGCAGACATTTCATCAAAGGAATATACCTTATCAATTGATAAGGATGATAAGGAACTCAACGTATCCTTCTGGCCATATACCCTTAAGGATCTGCATGAAGCATCTCACATTTCCGACTTGCCTGAGCATACAACAACGACAGTTAACATTGACTGTTTGCAGAATGGCTTAAGCGACTGCTTTGTAAAATGTGATGATAAGTATCTCATTAAACCGGGTAATACCTATAACTACAGTTTCTACATAAGCGCAAAAAAGGTCTGATTAGTTCAGACCTTTTTCTTTGAATTAAGATATTTACTGCTTAGCAATAATGAGTCTAATGGTGAACCGTTGATCCAGTTCTTATGGCTTTCCAGAATACAGTACTCAATGTTTCTTTCCTGACAGTATTCATATAATGCGTCCAGGTCAAGATTTCCCGTTCCTAATTCCACGCTGTCATACTTAACAATGGGGGTAATTGGAGTATTCTTTATTCTGACTCCCCTGTCAGTAACATGCCATAACTTCATTCTGTCACCCAGTTTTTTCATGACATCTAAAGGATTCTTTCCACTGTCAGAAAGCCAATAGGCATCCACTTCAAAGTTTACATACTGTGGATCAGTATTCGCAATAAGAATGTCATAGGCAGACTGTTCTTCATTTACCTTAACCATCTCAACATTGTGATTATGATACAACAGTGAATAGCCATGTTCCTTTAACATTTTGCCGGCCCTGTTGAGTCTTTCAGCCAGTTCAACAACCTTTTCCAGCTTATGATATGAGTAATAATACATTCCCGTTATGACAATGTACTTTACCTTGAAGCTTTCAGCATCCTTCAGGACATAATCAGGTTTCTTTTCCAGGGAATCCAGGTCAGTATGCAGGCTTATTGCCTCAAGGCCATTATTCTTCAATAGTGAAACCCAATCGTATTTCCCACAGTTACCGCTTGGCATGCCTGCCATCTTAGTCAGGCCTCTGACAAACAGACTGGTCGGATGGATCATGTACTGATTGACCTCTATGCCATCATAACCGGCTGCCTTTATCTTCTTAAGAACTTCATTTGTTTTATCTTCACTGCTGCAGACAGAGCCAAGCATCATCTGCTGAACGCCGTTTTTCATATACTATACCCTCAAATAATAACTGATGCATTTCTACATCAGTTATTTATACTCTTTCTATTTTCTTTTGGCAAGTTTCATTGGAGCGCCGAAGGCCATGTATTTCAGAACTCTTCCGGCATTTCTCTGCAGAACACTTCTCTTTAAGGCATAGCTGCGGTCATAACCCCTGTATGTAACAACATGAGTTTCCTCATTGATTTCAACCAAGCCCTTCTCAGCCAGTTCTCTTACCTTGCCAGACAATTCGCCTTCATAAGGAACCTCAATTGTATCTGTGCCATTCTTATCAGGCAGGAAACTGTTGTAGCAGTCAGCCATCTTATTCATCATACCGCCATACATGACGATCTTCTTCTGAACAACACTGCCGTCCTTATTGAACTGCGGTTTAAGATCTTTTGTTACAGCGATTAATTCATCAGTATCATAACCACCCATAATGATGTCGTTACCGGCCTGTAAGTCAGAAACTCTGTCACTTGCGCCATCCCAGTCAGTCATGACAAAGCCCTTAAAGCCCCATTCGCCTCTTAATACATCCGTTAACAGGTCATATCTTGAAGAAGTATGAATACCATTTAACAGGTTATAAGATGACATTACGGTTGCCGGCTGAGATTTCTTTACTGCTATTTCAAAGCCCTTCAGATAGATCTCTCTCAAGGCTCTTTCACTTACTGAAGAATTTGAATTTGCACGGTCCAGTTCCTGATTGTTGCAGCAGAAATGCTTGGCTGCGACACCGAAGCCAGGATGATTGTTCTGTAAACCGTTAATGAAACCGGCTGCACTTAATCCTGTTACCAGTGGATCCTCTGAATAATATTCAAAGTTACGTCCGCATAACGGATCTCTGTGAATGTTCATGCCAGGTCCAAGGCATAATGCAATGTCATAGTATTCCATTTCCTTGCCATAGGCATTACCGACTTCCTCAGCCAGTTCTTCATTGAATGACTGTGCCAGTAACATTCCTACCGGGAAGGTAGTTGTCGGTGTGCCCATCAGATGCAGTCCTGCAGGACCGTCAGCCAGTGAGCATGCTGGAATGCCCAGAGATGCACTGAACTGATCAGTTGTCTTACCGCTTGTTGAACCATTAAAGGCTGACTTCAGGGCACCCTTAGGTAATCTTGGTGCAATATTGTATTTTGTTTCCTGACTTGATCCGGTTACCAGTCTGGCCAGTACTTCATTGTCCAGAGTTGCCAGGAATTCTTCCATGGTTATCTTCTTATCAACGACATCGAGAAGTGTAGCGTTATTTATTTCTCTGACCCTGACCTTATACTCTTCAGTTTCCCAGTTGAAATGATATGGGCTGGCCGGCACTTCACTGTCATCATTTACATACAGTGGTACCTTTCTTTCAATCTTGCTGGCACCGTCTACGGTAACACAGTCTGCGGCTGATAATCTGAGAATGTTGCCTTCATAGCCCTCTGTATCCAGTGAAGGATACTTTTCAAGCTCAAGATCCCTGTCAAGAGCAAACTGTCTTGAGAGCTGTACTGTCTTAACGGTTTCATCCAGTTCAATTGCGGCAATCACTACCGTATTACGTGAGTTATTACCTAATCTTAACAGATACTTGCCCTTTTCCATGATCCAGGCTGAACACTCTTCATCATAGCTAGAAAGATCAGCTGTCTTTATCTTCAAAGTAACAGTTTCAGCTTCACCAGGTAAGATGGTTGAAGTCTTTGCATAGGCCTTTAATTCCTGATATGGCTTGTTCAGTTTGCCGGATGGTGCACTTACATAAAGCTGAACAACTTCCTTGGAAGCTGTCTTTCCGGTATTTCTGACATCTAATGTAACTGTTACTTCATTCCAGTCAGCTTCTGCTTTTACGTTTTCATATTCAAAGGTCGTATAGCTTAAGCCATAACCAAATGGGTATACAACATCGAGTTTCTTACTGTCAAAATATCTGTAACCTACATAAATGTCTTCAACATAGTCTTCCTGCAAGGTGTCACCGTCATTCTGTGAAAATGTCCTGCTTGCTGGATAATCATCATATGACAGTGCATATGTATCGGTCAGTCTGCCGCTTGGAGCAACCTTACCTGTGATGATGTCGGCTAAGGCATTACCGGCTTCCATGCCGGCCTGGCCAAACTGAATTATGGCAGATACGCCTTCAAATTCCTTCAGCCACTTACAGTCAACTACACAGGTATTCAGAATAACGATTACCTTGCAGAATCTTTCTGCCAGCATCTTAATGTTGGCTGTTTCATTGTCACTTAAGTAATAGTCACCCTTAACCGGTTTACGGTCATAACCCTCACCGGTATTTCTCTTGATCACATAGAATGCCACATCACCATCTTTAGCTGCGCTCAATTCTTCATCGGTAATGACATCTACGTCAAAGTACGGTGTGACACCGCTGAATCTCTTATCCAGGAAAGTCAGTTTCTTGTCTGCCTTTTCAATCTGTTTCTTTTTATTATCATAATTCTTCAGCCACAGATCAGATGTGATCTCAAAACCGGCCTTCTTCAGTCCCTGATAAACTGAAACGGTGTAAGGTGAAAATGCATAGCCGCTTCCCGTTCCGCAGAAAGCAGTATCCTTACTGCCTGCCCCAAATAAAGCAGCCTTTACAGGTCCAATTGGCAGAACACCGTCGTTCTTTAACAGTACAATGCCTTCTCTGGCTGCCTTTAAGGCGACTGAGGCGTTTTCCTTAATCGGCAGTCTGCCTGTCATTTTACCGGTTGCGGCATAGAAGCCGACTCTTAAAAAATTCATTTTTGCCATTATATATACTCCCTTGTTATCTAAATGATAACATCATAACCAAAATCAGGATAACTTTTTTTTCTCATCAAGTCTGCTTATCAGCAGGAAGCTGATAATGAAGCCAATCATTGAAACACCTGTCATGCAGAAGTTAAAAGCTGAAACCAACACCTGCGGCTGGTCAATTATCTGTGCAGTATTCTGCGGTACGATATATCCCAACTTATTTATGCATAACAGGATGGTTGTCTGAGCCAGACCAATACTGACATTCTGCATGATTGAATTAAGTGATGCACCAAGAGAATCAAAACGTAACCCGCTTTTCTTCTCGATCCTGTCAATTACATCTGACATCAGCGAAATTGACATCATTGATGGAATTGAACCGATTGAACGTATGAACATGCCAATCAATACGATCACAAAGTTATTTGGACTGACAAATACAATGGCGCTGCCGATGGCTGCCAGAAGGAAGCCATATTTCATGATCTTGTATTTGCCATATTTCTTAAGCAGTGGAACCATCATGAATACTCCAATGCCTAGCGGGAACTGACCGATGACATTCAGAAGAGCCTGATACTTTGCCCCACTATCAACGCTGTTACCCAGAACCCAGTTACTGTAATAGATCATGCTGCTGCTCATGAATGATGACTCTATCAGTTTTAAGCCAATCAGAGCAATGACTATTAACCATTCTGGCTGTTTCAGGCTTTCCCTGAACTGACTCATCAGAGAAACCGTCTTATTACTGTCATTTACTCTTTCCTTAGTGAAGAAGTACTCAAGAAGTGCAGCCGGCATCGCAACGATTGACAGAATCAACATGAATCTGAACCAGTTTGACTGTGCTGCCGTTCCTACTCCTATCGCTCTGACAATGAAAGGCATGATAACTGCGCTTAATGTTCCCGGTATCATTCCTTCAGAAACGTTCTTGAACAGAGAAAGTCTGTCTCTTTCCTCACTGTTTCTTGAAGAGCGGGGAATCATCATGTGGTGAGCAAGATGATAAATGTTCAACGCTATTACAAAGAAGAAGTTATAACTGAACAGAATCCACAGAAGCTGTATCTTGAAAGAAGCCTGAGGAACCATGTATAACAGAATACCTGAAAGCGGCAGTATTATTCCAGATGCCAGAAGCCATGGTCTGGCTTTTCCCTGTCTGGTATTGGTCTTATTAATGAGTGTACTGAACAGTACATTCATGACAGCTACGGCAATCTTGGAAATGATCGGCATCATTATGATGACTGAACCGCTTACTCCGATTACGTCAGTATAGAACTGCATCAGGTATGTCCCTGACATGGCCGTTGTCATCAGATACATCAGGCTCGGGCCAACAAGATACCCGAGAATCATTTCCTTTTTCTCAAGCTGTTCACTGTTTATCTTTGAATCCAGTGCTTTCTTATTCCATATTTCCATGCTATTCCTCCAAAACGATAACAGTGCCCATGTTTATTATGTTCTGCATGGACACTGCTAAACAACTACATATTCTTTAAAAGTGTTGTATTTATCTGCCAACTACCTGGTATGAGTCAGCAGTATATTCCATTATCTCAAATGGATTTCCATCAGGGTCCTTCATCCACATAACCCAGGTATTATCAATTCCCAATGCCATATCCTTATCAATGTACATTGCCCCACCTCTGGCAATTACCTGATCACGGAAGGCCTTAAGATTTGAAACCTGAAGTGAATAGTGAGTATAATTCAGGTCATTGGTTGGATCAGGAATGTTCTTTTTCCAGGCACGTGGTATGTAGAACAGTTCGATGAAGGTGTTTTCTGACCAGCTCATGTATACAGACCATTTTATGTGACTCATCTTTTCCATTGGTTTGACAAAGAAAGGTACCTTGCCGCCACTCTGAGCAGCCTTCATCTTGAAGTCCTCAATGAGATCCGCATATGTCATGGTGAATTTTTCCTTACAGCCCAGAATGTCTCTGTAGAAGGCAATTGATTTTTCAATATCCTTACAGTTGAAGCCGAGATGACTCAAGGTAACTGCGTAGCTAACATCCTTGTCAACTGTCATTTCACATGGATATACAACGTTCATGGCCTTACGGCATTCATCCATTATTTCCATGCACTTAACGGTGTTTTCAGGTGTAATGATCTTACTCTTTGTCTGACCTTCCCTGATTTCACAGGCAACATTTGTGAACTGCTTTTCATACAGAAGATCCTTTACATTGATCTCATCATTTTCCTTTCCCTTAAGGGTTGCCTTCTTAGTCATGTGGAACCAAGGAACTGTAATTGTTCCGTCTGTTCCCTTGATCACATACTGTTCGCTGAATTTCTGATCCAGTCCGATGTTGTGACGGATGGTAAAATCAGGATAATGGAAGATAACTGTTTCATGAACATCTACACCCTTTGAAGTTTCCCCGCTGCATTCGATCCTTTCCGGTTCACCAAACAGTTCCAGGGAATACCTTAAGCCATATACGCCAATGTCCATGACTGCCCCACCAATTCTGTTGGCATCGATCAGACGGCTGTTCTTAAACATCTTGAGCGTAGGATTCTTATAATCACAGACTACTTCCGTAACCTTGCCAATCCTGTTGTTTTTAAGCCATGACTTAACTTTCTGAGCCGGGCTGTTATGCCAGGTCCACATTGCTTCAGAAACATAGACATTTTCCTTCTCAGCCAGTTCAAAGATTTCCTTTGCCTGCTGTGCATTTACAGTAAATGGCTTTTCGCATAAAACAGGCTTATGATGCTCAATGCATTTCTTCATGTACTCGTAGTGCAGATCAGCAGTTAAGGCAATGTAGACACCTTCAACACTTGGATCATCTACTGCCTCCTCGAAACTTCTGCAGGCTCTGCCGCCAAACTTTTTAGCAAACTTTTCAGCCTTTTCAAATGTACGGTTCCATACTGTTACGATTTCATTGTTTTCGCTCTTTACCAGTTCTCTGGCAGTAGTGTGTGCGATCTGTCCGCAGCCAATGTAAGCCCATCTGAATTTTTCCATGATTATTCTCCCTGCTTCTTATTAAGCTGATTGTTGATTCTTTTCTTTGCATCTTCAACTGTTTCGCCATCTTCCTTGAGAAATGCTTCTACGAAATTGTCTTCAATTTTCTTATATGTACCTACAACAGCATTTTCAATTGCCTTATAACCGGAAACAGTTCCTTTTTCAATTGCCTTGTATCCTTCAACTGTCCCCTTTTCAATTGCCTTATAGCCCTCTTTTAATACTTCGCTGGTAGTCATTACTGTTTCTTTAACATCACTCATGTATTTTCTCCTCTGTTGTCATTAATTCAACAACGTGTTGTTTTATTTACGGTTATACTATAGAATAACTATGAAAGGAAAACCACAACACATTTCAAAAAGGTGTTGGTTTAAACAAAAAATGAATAAAGCTAATAACGCAAGAATACTCCAGAGCAAGGCAGCCATTCAGAGAGCCTATCTGAATCTGGTTGTTGCCCGCAGTGACTTATCCACTATTACCGTTTCAGACATCTGTAAGAAAGCCGGCGTAAACCGCACTACTTTCTATGCCCACTATTTAGACATTGACGATCTTACAAGTGCAATATATGACTGGATGCTTAATGAGTTCCTTGGCGTATTCGCTGAAGAAACAAACACCAAAAGTCATAGTTATGACTTCAATAAACTTTTCCGAAACATTAAGGATAACCAGCTATTTTACCGCATATATTTCAAACTGGGTTTCGATTTCAAGGGACCTTTTATTAAAAATGGTGCAGCCATGGTCGCTGATCAGTTCTATCACGACACCCGCTATATTGACTATCACATTGAATTCTTTGCGGCCGGCATCACTGCCATGATAAAGAAATGGCTGGATGGCGGCTGTCAGGAGTCACCGGAAACCATGGGAAGAATTCTGGCTGACGAGTATCAGAAAAACAACACAATTTAAAAGGTGAGAATTTTTATTCTCACCTCTGTTTATTAATATGATTATTATTTGAACAAGATGTTGTTCATTACGCCTTCAAGCAGTTCCTGCCTGCCGCTGCCCGGTAATTCAGGAGCTCCCAGCTTTTCAGCATAGTGGAACAGTTCTTCCAATGTCGTTTCCTTGTTTCTGATCTTCTGGCCTAATTCACTGTTCCAGGAAGCATACTTTTCTTCAACGAATTTATCAATTCTGCCATCTTCAATCATTTCAGCAGCCTTGATCAGACCTAAGGCAAAGGTATCCATGCCTAAGATATAGGCATAGAACATGTCTTCCATGGTATATGAAGGTCTTCTGTTTTTACTGTCAAAGTTGAAGCCGCCGGTCAAGCCGCCGTTCTTCAGTACTTCATACATGCATAAGGTTGCTTCATAGACGTTGAATGGGAATTCATCAGTATCCCAGCCTAATAAGGTATCACCCTGATTGGCATCGATTGAGCCTAACATGCCGTTGATGGCGCTGATGCGTAAGTCATGCTGGAAGGTATGGCCCGCCAGTGTTGCATGGTTAGCTTCAATATTCAGTTTGAAGTCTTTGTCTAATCCATACTGCTTTAAGAATCCAATGGCTGTAGCTGCGTCGAAGTCATACTGATGCTTCATTGGTTCCTTTGGTTTTGGTTCAATGTAGAAGTCACCCTTGAAACCGATTGAACGGCCATAATCAACTGCCATGTGCATTAAGCGGGCAATGTTTTCCTGTTCGAACTTAACATCTGTATTTAACAGTGTCTCATAACCTTCTCTGCCACCCCAGAACACGTAGCCTCTGCCACCGAGCTTAACAGTCAGATCAAGAGCCTTCTTAACCTGAGCAGCTGCGAATGCGTATACATCAACGCTGTTGGTTGAACCGGCACCGTTCATGAAACGTGGGTTACCGAACATGTTGGCTGTACCCCATAAGCACTTGATGTCTGTACCCTGCATCTTTTCTAAGATGTAGTCACTGATTTCATCCAGTCTTCTGTTGGTTTCCTTGATGTCATCTGCTTCTGGAACCAGGTCAACATCGTGGAAACAGAAGTACTTGATGCCTAACTTCTTCATGAATTCAAAACCGGCATCTACCTTTGCCTTGGCATGTTCCATTGTGCCCTTTTCTGCGCCGAATGACTTGTCAGCTGTGTCACGGCCAAACATGTCTGTACCGCCAGCACACAGATTGTGCCACCAGGCCATGGCGAATGGTAGATGTTCACTCATCTTCTTGCCCATGATTACTCTGTCAGCATCATAATACTTGAATGCCAATGGATTTTCTGAATTCTTACCTTCAAACTTGATTTCCGGAATGTTCTTAAAGATTTCTGTCATTGTATTATCTCCTTTTCAATTATTTACTTTCTTAATGTCTTATATAACTGTTTAACAGTTGGATATATTTCTCTGTACTTCTGATACTGCTTTTCGTATCTTTCAGCGATATCCTTATCAGGTCTTACGACTTCTCTTGTCTGAATGAGCTTACCGCAACAGTCTTCAACACTTTCATAGGCCTTATCGGCGACCATAGCCAGCATTGCCCCGCCATAACCCGGTCCTTCTTCTGACTGTGGGATCTCCAGGTCAATGTTCAGTATATTGGCGATCATCTTACGCCATAACTTGCTTCTGGCACCGCCGCCACAGATCTTGGAGGTTGTAATTTTAATGCCTAATGATCTGGCAACCTCAAACGAATCTCTAATCGCAAAGCCAACACCTTCAAGCACTGACTGAACAATGTCACTTCTGGAAGTATCCATGCTTAAGCCAATGAACATGCCTCTGGCATCAGTATCATTGATAGGACTTCTTTCACCCATCAGATACGGTAAGAAGTAAACGTTGTTATTTCCTAACTTATCATCTGTAATGTCCTTCTGTTCAGCGTTGTAATCCTTAGTCTGTAATATTTCATCACAAAGCCACTTGTTACAGGACGCTGCCGATAACATGCAGCCCATCAGATGATACTGACCATCTGCATGTGCAAAGTTATGAATGGCGTTATTCTTATTATCCTTAAATTCATCACTGGAAATAAAGATCGTTCCTGAAGTGCCTAATGATATGTTACAGTTACCATCACCAACTGTGCCTGTACCGATTGCGGCTGCCGCATTGTCCCCAGCTCCCGCCACAACTATTACATTCTCACTAAGGCCAAGCTCTTCTGCCATTTCCTTTTTCAAAGTTCCAATTACTTCATAGCTTTCAAACAGCCTTGGTAACTGCTCTTCGCTTACATTGCAGATCTCAAGCATTTCTTCTGACCATTTTCTGTTCTTTACATCCAGCAACAACATGCCTGATGCATCAGAGTAGTCACAGCTGTGAACCCCTGTCAGTCTGTAGTTGATGTAATCCTTTGGTAACATGATCTTGCTGATCCTTGCAAAGTTTTCCGGTTCGTTGTTTCTGACCCACAGAAGCTTTGGAGCTGTAAAGCCCGCAAAGGCAATGTTGGCAGTATACTCAGATATCTTATCTTCACCTATCTCATTATTAAGATACTCAACTTCCTTATCTGTTCTGCCGTCATTCCATAAGATTGCCTCTCTGATGACATTATCATTTTCATCAAGTATTACTAATCCATGCATCTGACCGCCACAGCCAATACCTCTTACCTTTGAAGCATCAAAGCCTTTTAACAGTTCCTTAAGTCCTGAAACAGTCTGGGTGTACCAGTCTTCAGGAGCCTGCTCACTCCAGCCAGGATGTGGGAAAGACAATGGATATTCCTTAGTTACAGTATTAAGAATGGTGCCATTGACATCTACCAGTAATAACTTGACAGCTGATGTGCCTAAATCAATACCTATGTAGTACATATGATCTTCTCCTTGTTATCTGATTATATTGTAGGAAAAATATGTATATATTTAAATGACATTCATTTCCTCAAGAAACGACAATCATGCGATTTTCTGCTATAATAAGTTCAAATGATAGAATATGAGATAGTTAAACATGACAGGCTGAAAGATGTCCGCATTTTCATTAATTCAATCAGACTGCGTTCCGTTCACATGCACCGTGATCTGGAACTGTTTCTTGTGCTTGAAGGTGAAGGAACAGTCATCATAAAAAACCAGAAACATAGCGTCAGAAGAGGTGATACCTTACTCATCAATGCCTATGACAGCCATGAGATCATTGCCCTTACCGACACTCTTACCCTGCTGATCATACAGTTCTCAAATCATTTCCTGAGAGAATACTACCATGCCATGAGAAACACCGTATTCCTTAATAACTCACCAAAGAGCCAGTTTCCTGAAGCAGAATACGAAAAGCTGCTTGATGACATGATCAGGCTGTCAAACGACTATCTTAGGGAGGAGCACTTATTCGAATTAAGCTGTGTACATTATCTTTCCGACATCATCTACATGCTTTACCGATACATGGATACAGCAGAACTGTCAGAAACGGAATATACCAAGAGAAAGAAACAGAACCGCAGAGTTGACCGCATCAGTTCCTACATTTCCGAAAACTATCAGAGACCTCTAAGACTGTCCGACATAGCCGAAATGGAAGGCATTACTACTACACACCTGTCTCATTTCTTTACTGAAAACTTCGGCATTACATTCCAGGAATATCTTAGGGATAAACGTCTGGAATGTGCCTTGAGAATGATTGGGGACGATTCTCTGACCATTTCTGAGATAGCCTCATCAAGTGGCTTCTCTGAGTTGAAATACATGACAAAAGCATTTAAAGAAGCCTTTGGCATGAGCCCATCCTTATATAGGGAGAATAAGGTAATAAATCTGCCCGCAAATAAAAAAGCGGACATCTCCGAATACATTCATTCAAAAGATGAATCGCTTTCTATCCTTTCATCAATAACTGTAAAATCCATGCTATGAAACATAGGCGCCAGCTGCCGTAACCAACCTGATGAGTTTCACCGTTTATCACGATTTCAGCAGTACAGTTAGCCGGTACATTGATGACAAATTCAACATGACCATCAATCTGACCTCTGCACAATACCGGGAAGCGATCTGAATTAGCCTTTTGGAACAATTCTTCGCCGTTAACTAACAAAAAAACATTCAGTCTTCAATTTGACTGAATGTCTTTTTTAATATTTAACTGTTCTGATGAAACCTGAAAGTTCATTCAGGAATTGTGAAGGTATGTCCAGATAAGGCATGTTTCTGATTTTGTTAATTGTAAGATGTTTACTTTCTTCATCACCTAAACCCATGTAATATAACTGAGGATTATTGGCTTTCAGATATTCAGCGATCTTTTCATTAGCTGCCAGTTCCTTTAAAAAACTGTCATCATCATATACCTTCCTGATATCATCATTGAACTTAACTGTCCAGTCATGACTGCCGGCTTCAACCTCAAAGTCAGCTAAACCAGGAAGCTGTATCAGAGCCTTACAGCCATAAGGAACTTCAACATGAACATTTACATTTCCTTCAGCATTGATTTTCCAGCTTATCTGATATCTGCCGTTAACGGAATTATATTCACAATCAACTTCGTCAACAAAGCCATTTATCAGCGGTCTGATCCTGACTCTGGTAAAACCGTCTTCCAGAGGTTTTATGCCTGCCAGATAGCCATACAGGAATTCAACAACATTGCCATATGCATAGTGATTCAGTGAATTCATGCCGGTGCCGCTTATTGACCCGTCATCCAGCAATGAATTCCATCTTTCCCAGATCGTCGTTGCTCCATGATTTACCTCATACAGCCAGCCAGGATACTCTTCATTAAGTAACAGTCTTAAACTGTCACGCTCCATGCCGTTTTCCGCCATGATCTGTAACATGTTCGGGGCCCCGACAAAACCGCATCTGATCCTGTATGCATCTCTTTCAAGTCTTCTCTTAAAACCTCTGATGATTTCATCCTTATCCCTGTATACTTCAAACCACAGAGCCAGCAGATATCCGGTCTGAGTATCTACGCACAGTTTACCGGTATTGCTGAAGAATTCATTAAGAATGTTGTTTCTCAGGAATTCTGCCTTCTTTTCAAGTTCTGTAACATCCCTGTTAAGATTTCTGCCCATGACTGCTGTTTTCTTAAGTGATTCGTACAGATACATAGAAGCTACATAATCTTCATCCGTACCGCCACGCATGCTCTGTTCCGTAACCCCATCCAGAGCCAGCCAGTCGCCAAACTGCATGTGTCCCTTAACCAGCAGTTTATCATCAGCCATTTCTCTGATGACATATTCCAACCAGGAATTCATCATTTCATATTCTTTTTCATAGAGATGTTCATTGCCATAATATCTTCTTAGCAAATCAGGTATGAAGGTAATAGCATCTCCCCAGATCTGCGAAGAACCTCCCAGAAAACTCTGCATAGGAAAATAATTAGGTACAGCACCACCATTGCGTTTCTGATACATGTTCAGATTACGCAGGAATCTCGCAAAGAACATTCTCGTATCAAAGTTATAACAGGCTGTTGGTGCAAAGCACTGGGCATCACCAGTCCAGCCCAGCTTTTCATCACGCTGAGGGCAGTCTGTAGGTATGTCAACATAGTTATCCAATTGAGAATACAGCGCATTTTCATATAGTCTGTTCAGTTTCTCATCTGAACAGTGGAAATATCCCGTTCTTTCCAATTGTGTTGATAACTGAATGGCTGTTACTTCTTCTGCCTTAACCTTACCATTACCGCTTATTCTTAAATAACGGAAGCCAAAGTAAGTAAAATGCGGTCTTACTTCTTTTTCCTTGCCATCACTTGTATAAACAAACTGAGCCTTGGCACTGCGGTAGTTATCGTTGTAGAAACAACCATTCTGTAAGGTTTCACCAAAATCAAATGTTACTGTTTCACCTTTACCAAGATGACTGTTAAAGCTGATAATTCCGGCAATGTTCTGACCGAAATCCAGAACTGTTTCATTTTTCGGCGTGATTATTACTTCAACCGGTTTTAATCTCTGGTATTCCTTAACCGGCAAGCCCGTTCTGGCAACCAGAGGTTTTTCAACCTTAACTTCATAGCACTTATAAACAGTATCATCATTAATTGTTTCATCGATGACTTCACCATCATAGACACTGTCTGAAACAATAGATGATCCTTTAACTTTCCAGTTTTCATCAGTGCCAATGATCTGTCTGGTTCCATCTTCATATCTGATGACTACATCACATCTTAAAAGATATGAGTCGCCATAATTATTACATTTGCCATTCAGGCCAAATCTGCCCTTATACCAGCCATCTCCCAAAAGAACACACAGTTCATTTCTTACACTTATATCCTCAGTGATATTAAATGTCTGATATTCATACTCTTCTTCATAATCATTCAGCAACGGGTTCAGATATTCATCAGAAATCTTTTTACCATTGATGTAAGCTTCATACATTCCCAAACCGCAGACATACATTCTCGCACTTGCAACTTTCTTACAAATATCAAATTCAGTACTGAAAACAGGATGGCTTTTACAGTCTGTTGAGATCCATTTGCCTTTAAATTCTATGCCGGCTGTTTCAAACCAGCCAGATTCATCCTTACAGATGACTTCATCATCATGTAATACGGTAATTTTTATATGGTATCTTGTTGCAGGCTCCCAGGCAAAATCAACAACGTTTTCATGCAGCGGGTCAGCCTTGGAAGAATAAACCAAATGAGAAAAATCTTCTCTGTCTGATATTTCCATCTTACAGAAAAGTTTTTTCATATCTGTATCAGCAAGATTGAAAGTAATGCCAATCCTGTCAAAATCGTACCCCAGCGGATTTATCATGCCATTAATTTTCAAATCTGCGATTTTCATGTTATTCTCCTTCTACTTTTCTCATCAGAACATCAATATTCAGATTCAAAAAGCTCTTTATGTAATAGTCACAGTAATCCGTTACTTCAGGATTTGTGACCCCTATTGCCTTCATATTGCCATTATGAGCAGCTACGATTCCGGCAACTGAATCCTCAAATACAACGCACTCCTCTGCCTTCAGGCCTAATTCCTCGGCACCTTTGGTAAATACTTCAGGGTCTGGCTTGGCATTAGACACTTTATTGCCATCAATTATAACATCAAACATGTCTGTAAGATGAAGCTTATCAAGAATCAGTCTGGAATTCTTACTGGCTGAGCCCAAGGCAATTCCATAGTTCCTTTTTCTGGCATCAGCCATGAATTCTCTTACTCCCGGCAGGATTTCATCTTCTGTCAGATTATTTATGTACTTAAGATACAGTTCATTCTTAAGAGTGCAGTACTTTTCTACTTCTTCTTCACTCATTTTCTGATTGTTCAGTTCAAGAATGATATTGAATGATCTTATTCTTGAAACACCCTTCAGCAGTTCGTTATCAGCCAGATCAAACTTGAAACCTAACTGATCACAGAGACTTTTCCAGGCTAGAAAATGGTATTTGGCAGTATCGACAATTACACCATCCAAATCAAACAGCAGTCCCTTTATCATCTCTTTAACTGCTCCTTACCGCAGAATGGGTCAATAGGACTCTTGCCTGTAAATTCACCTTCACCGTTGATCTTTCTGACAACTGTTTCAATCATTGTGTCATGATTTGAATAACAGTTAATGTAGGTCTGAACCATTGGTACATCAAAAAGATGATATGGGTTCTGTAAGGAAATGAACATTGTCGGTACTTCCTTAACAAACCAAGGGATATTATTGCCTAATCCAAACAGGGCATACCAGTTGATTCTGTTAGTAGTCTTGTTAGAAGCATTCTCAATATTGCCCAGATAGATAACCAGGTCATACTTTTCCTTAAACTGTTCTACACTGTCAAACGGTAAAGGCTTATTGAAGTCAAATACTTCTCTTTCATATGGAATCATCTCATAACCGTACTTCTGCATTGCCTTAACAAAAGTGTTTTCAACACGTTCATTAGAAGCACAGTCACCGATGATCTGATACAATACTCTCTTATATTTTCCTGAATTAACAGGTAACAGTTTCTGATTATCCTTAACTAAGGTAACTGCCTTATCAGCACATTCTTCGGCCCATTTCTGATGTAAAGTACAGCCAACCTTTTCCAGATCTTCCTTCTCAGGCTTATTGTCCTGAACATGCATCTTCATGCTGGCCTTTAAGGCTAAGATTCTCTTAACGGCTTCTTCCAGTCTTTCCTCAGTAAGGTTTCCTTCTTCATAGGCCTTCATCATGAAGCCATAGTCTTCATCATAGTCCTTGTTAAACAGGAACATGTCACATCCTGCCATGATGGCCGTATAAACAGCCTTGTTTCTTTCCATGGCATTACAGAAGCCAACCATTGGTGTGGCATCTGAAATTATAAGTCCATTAAAGCCAAGCTTGTTTCTTAACAGATCTGTCAGAATGCTCTTGGACAATGTGGCAGGAAGATACTTTTCTTCTTCACTCTGATAACTTGGCAAGGCAATGTGGCCAGCCATGATGGTTTTAACACCGTCATTAATGAGGTTACGGTAAATGTAGCCGTATGAATCATCCCACTCTTCCCTGCTTAAGGAATTAACAGAAGTCAGAATGTGCTGGTCTCTTTCATCAACGCCATCACCAGGGAAATGTTTCGGACTTGTCAGCATTCCTTCCTCATCACATGCCTTAATATACTGTCTGGCATATTCAAGCACTCTGTTCTTATCGTCGCCATAAGTTCTGACATTGGTTATAGGATTGCGGAAATTAAGATCAATGTCACAAACCGGGGCAAAGGCATAATTACAGCCAACTGCCTTACCTTCTACGGCGCAGACCTTTCCTAAGCGATAAGCCTGTTCAGGTTCATCTGTTGCAGCAACCTGCATCTGTTTACCAAAGCTTGTTCCTTCAGCAACGATTCCATCACCGCCTGCTTCCAGGTTTGCGGACAATAACATTGGGATCTTTGATTCCTGCTGCAGGAAACTGTAAGTTTCAAACATTTCATCACGTCCGCCTGTTCTGAATAACAGACCGCCAGGATGCTTGTTTAATATTGCATATTTTAAATAGCCAGGGTCAGATGAATAACCGATTGGGAAAAACAGCTGACCGATTCTTTCTTCAGTTGTCATTTCTTCATATGTTTCATTTACCCATCTGATGTCATCATCGTTTAAATAAAACGGCTTTCCCTTATAGTTAATCATAATTGACCTCTTTCTATCAGTTTTCAAATCTAATGTTTTTTCAATACTGCTTTTAATCTGCCTTCATTGTATACAGCTTCCCATAGACGGTTTCGTACACGCGCTCGGCCATCCAGTTTGCGATTTCGTCGCGCAGTGCGGGATCGAGCCGCTTGAAGCTCTTCGCCAGGCAGAGCATTCCCAGATACGACGCCTC
>JAFRLB010000082.1 GCA_017431405.1 Erysipelotrichaceae bacterium
TCGATCATCTTCTGAGTCTCTTCCAGACTCATGTTGTTTCTCTTGGCTATTTCCTCAGGAAAATAAGGGACTCTTGTCTTCTTGAAAGAAAGCAGGAACTTTACTTCTGCCTTGGTCAATACAGCGTTAAGTGCCCAGAATTCAGGATCCGTGGTCTTCATCGTATTGGTATACTTGATCAAATATCTGTCAGTGATCATTGTTCCAAGTTTAAGAACCAGCTTTTCCTTTTCCTTGTCGATGCTTCTGTAATTCGGGTCCGGTCTGAAATCGGTCCGATTAGTCATTCGCATTTCTTCTTTAGTCTTTTTCCCCATTTTTACTTTACCTTACCTTTTATGATTGCTGACTGTTCCATCAGCCATTTTTCCCATTCTTCCATACCTTCACCGGTTTTGGCAGAAACAGGATATATTTTTATATCAGGGTTCAGGAATCTGACCCTTTCCACACACTTTTCCATATCAAATCTGAAATACGGTTTTGTGTCTGTCTTTGTTATAAGCAGGACATCGCTTTCTTCAAACATTAAAGGATATTTCAGCGGTTTGTCGTCTCCTTCCGGTATTGAAAGGATCATGACATTACGGCTGGCTCCGGTAGCATATTCGGCCGGGCAGATCAGATTACCGATGTTCTCCAGAAAAGCTATATCGGTATTTTCCAGATCCATGGCTTTCAGGCCTTCAGCCGTCATACCAGCATCCATGTGGCACATGCCATCTGTATGTACCTGTACTGACTGAGCCCCCAGTGCTTCGATTCTTTCAGCGTCTACACTGGCATCAATATCGGCTTCCAGAACAGCAATGTTAACCTTGTCCTTTAAATCAGTTATTGTCCTTTCCAGCAATGTCGTCTTACCGCTGCCGGCACTGCTCATCAGGTTGATCAGCAGTATTCCTCTGCTTTCAAGCTGCTGTCTGAGGATCTCGGCATCACGGTCATTGGAATCAGTTACTGATTTATGAAGTTCAATTACTCTCATAATGAATTCCTCCATTGCTCTATCTGTGATGAAAGCCATTCGATCCACTCATCCATACCTTCACCGGTTTCAGCGCTTATCGCAAAACTGACGATGTTTTCATTAAGTCTGCGCGCTCTTTCCAGACATTTTTCTCTGTCAAAATCAAATACCGGCAGTGTGTCAATTTTATTGATCAGCATACAGTCAGAAACGGTAAACATAAGCGGATACTTGAGCGGTTTGTCATCACCTTCCGGCACTGAAAGAATCATAACCTTCAGGTTAGCTCCGGTATCAAATTCCGCCGGGCACACCAGATTGCCGATATTTTCCAAGATCAGCAGGTCTGTTTCCTCAATCCCCAGCTTATTCACGCCTCTGGCTGTCATGTCAGCATCCATGTGACATAATCCGCCGGAATGAAGCTGTATGACTCTGACACCCAGATCATTAATAGTTCTGGCATCAACATCAGATTCCACGTCTGCTTCCATAACTGCTATTCTGTATTTTTCCTTAAGCGCATTAATTGTTCTGATGAGCACAGAGGTTTTACCGCTGCCTGGAGAACCCATGAGATTGACCATGAATGTTCCATTTTCTCTGAGCAGTTTTCTCAGTTTGGCAGCCTCTGCCTCATTATCTGCCATTATGCGTTCTTTTGTTTCGTATACTTCAAACATTTCTGTTTTCCTTTTCTTCCATCTATATATTACTTTAATTACTCTGCAAATAAAACAACTACCGGCTGTATAACCACAAAAAGAATACTCTGACGAGTATTCTTTTCATTTAGAACTTTATATCATCATCTGTAATGCTGACCAGGTCATCATTCGACAGCATACTGAAATCCATGGTATTTATACGGTCATTATGATTTGCTATGACCTTATCAGCAATGTTTCTGACCCCTCTGGCATTACCGAAATCCTTTACCTGCATGGCATGCCGCAATAATGGTCTGAGTGTTTCATCTGAATAAACCAGTTTATAGCCTCTTCTGCCAAGATCAAATCTGAAGATCTGCATCATTTCATCAGGAGAATAATCCTGGAATTCGATTATTTTTGATAACCTGCTGCGCAATCCCGGGTTTGTATCAAGGAAGGCATTCATTTCATTAGTGTAACCAGCCAGAATCACAGCCAGGTTTTCTCTGTTATTCTCAATTTCACTTACCAGGGTGTTAACCGCTTCAATTCCGAATGAGTCATTCTCATTGTTTACCAGTGAATATGCTTCATCTATGAATAACAGACCACCGAGAGACTTTCTGATAACTTCCTTGACCTTCAAAGCAGTTTCACCCTGATATCTACCTATCAGATCAGCTCTGACACATTCAACGAAAACATCATCCCTCTTCAGTAAACCCAAATGATAGTAAATCTTTCCCAGTAAACGGGCAACTGTTGTTTTTCCAGTACCTGGATTACCGGTAAACACCAGATTCATAGGAATCTGATTGTTTCCAATGGACAGTCCACGTTTACGGCTTTCATTCTGAATCCTTATGGCATTGACAAGATTTGTCACTTCGTTTTTTACCGACTGTAATCCTATCAGATTGTTAAGGATATTCATACAGTTTTCAAGAGTTGATTCATCAGTATCCAGCGTACCGAAATCCTGAGCTTCAAGAACCTGCAGATCATCCAGATTCAGATCATCCATGTTTTCAGATAATCTTATTGCCTGTTTTTCAATAGCCTCATCCAGCAGTCTTCTGGCAAATCTGGCATTATCAAAGGTGTCGTCAACTTTTTCCTTATTGATTCGTGACAGAATGATGTTTCTGGCTTCCTTGCGGATATGGAATTTACGGGTTTCTGCCATTGTTACCAGAATGTCTATAAGTTCATCAGATGTATAATCATCGATTTCAATTTTATGATCAAAACGGGAAGCCAGTCCCGGGTTTGCATTTCTGATCATATCACTCATCTGCTCAGCATAACCGGCCATGATGACACAGTATTCACCGCGGTGATCTTCCATGTCCTTTAGTAAAGTATCAATAGCTTCTGTTCCAAAGTCTCTTTCATTCCCCTTTTTAAACAAGGTATATGCTTCATCAATGAAAAGAGTTCCTCCTCTGGCAGACTCGATCTTCTCGGCTGTTAAGGTAGCAGTATGGCCAATATACTGACCAACCAGCTTGCTTCTGTCAACTTCGATGAATGTATCCTTTGGCAGGATATTCATCATATAAAGCATTTTACCGATAATTCTGGCGACTGTGGTCTTACCGGTACCGGGATTACCTGTAATAATGAAATAATATCCCTGAGTGCTGGCTTTCAGACCTAAAGCCATCCGGCGCATGGAATCGATCTTGAGACGCTTATACATCGTATCTAGCTGTTTCTTGACCTTATCCATGCCAATAATGCCTTTAAAATAACTCTGCAATTCAGATGAATACTGACTGTTACCGTAATCGGCTACATGCAGATATCTGTCATCAATAACTTCATTTTTCTTTGTGCTGACAGTATCGTTTTTCTGAACTTCTTTTTCTTCCTTTATATCGTTGCCAAACTTGTCTTTATGGAAGATGACACTCTTCAATTCATCATTTTCATAGTTTACAATCTTGCTGGAACCGTCAGGATAAGTGATTTTAAAGATGCCGCTTCTGTTTCCGTTTACATAACTGCCTTCATAAACAGTTCCGTCTGGAGTTGTATATTTGCCTTTCCCATGTCTTGTGAACGCGTTATTTATTATTGGCAAATCACCTTCGTAAACACAGTTTCTGAGATATTCTACTTTATATTCAGATCCGTAATGCATTATCGACTTGCCTTCAACAACGCCATCATTGTACTTCTGATTTAACACCATTTTATCCTTGACCCATTCGACTTTATAGTCACCATGAAGTTTTCCATTTAAATAATACGTATGATATATATGTGTTAAGTTCCCTTCAGAATCGTAATACCTGAACGTGGTTTTTCCGTTTCTTACATCACCCAGATATTCTCCTTCTTCCAGTGAATGCAAGTGATTATTCCTGTACCATCTGGTGGTCATGTGTCCGTTCCTGAGATTATTGGACCAGGCGCCTTCACATTCTTCATTGATACTGCCGTCAGTATTATAGAAAATGGCTTTGCCATATCCATCCCAGTTTCCATTCTTAAAATTACCGATATACTCTTTATTGTTTGCGTATTTCATATGACCCTGACCATGAGGCCAACCATATAAATAACCACCTTCATAATGGGCTCCGTCGTCATAATCAATTGTTACTGTATTGTCATTATTGTGATGAATAACCATAATTCTAAACCCCTGATATACTTTTTTATTTTAACATAAATCTCATATTTAAAAGCCGGTATATACCGACAGAAACAAAAAAAGTAAACACATTATTAAAGGCCAGTTTTTACCGGCCTTTAAGTTTAATCAAATTGCATAGCCAATATTATGGCAGCTAATAAGCAATTTTTCTTCTGTACTGTTATTTGCTTAAAGCAGTTAACAGGTTGATCAGATCAGTACCATCAATCCGAGAAGTTGTTTTCTTCTTGGAAGTTGTCTGTGTCTGAGCACCCAGTAAGGATGATAACAGACCTGTCAGATCAGCACCGCTGTTGGCAGCTGGCTTCTTGTTTGAAGTTGTCTGAGTACCTAATAAAGCACCTAAGATATCTCCCATTCCGCTGGACTGCTGCTGTTGCTGCTGACCGCCGCCTAATAATGAGGTTAATAAGCTGGTTGAAGTGTTTCCGCTTGAACCGCCGAATAAGCCCATCAGATCAGACATATCAAGACCATCTGATAAATCAATGCCATTGTTTTTCTTCTTGTTGTTAGTTGCTGTTGTAGCAGCTGACAGACCTGACAGTAATGCTGGTGCGATGTTGCTCAGTGTCTGATTGACCTGATTGCTTGTTAAACCTGTTTCGCTGGCCAGAGAGTTAACAACCTTGTTCTTATCGTTGCCAAGAATGTGCTGAATGATCTTTTCACCATCATTTTCATCAGCATTCCGGATCTGATCAGCCATGGTGTTTGTGTTTGTGTGCTGTCCTAAGGCATTAAGTAATGACTGAGCGCCATTCTGTTTCTTGGCATTTGAAGTCATGTATTTGATCAACAGAGGAATAGCAACCAGTAACAGCTTAGATGTCAGATTTGAATTGGCACCTGTCTTCTTGGAAACAGTATTAACAGTCTTCTGAGATACCAGTGTTCCCAACAATAATTGCAGTAAATTCATTTTATTTCCTTCCTTCTTTCTTTAATTACATTTTATTACAAAATATTATGATTATCTATACTAAATTAATCAAAACAGTGGCAGCCGGATAAGGCTGCCACTTGTATTACATCAGGAAAAACATTGATACAATGACAATTACCACAATATACGCGTATATCGAAATGAATTCCCACTGACTCTCATCTTTGCTGATCGTTTTACGGTTAACAAATACATAAAGTAATGTTATTACGGTTTCCCGGCAGCATAGAACTACCAGTGCAAAATACGGATTTACGGTTTCCCTGTTCAGCATCACATACCGTCCGAAGATCAGTAAGGCAATCGACTGAACCAGATACTTGTGTATTTTTGTCATAATGTCCTAAACAGATTCTATGCAGTACCTGAACCTTCGCCCTTGGTTACTACCATGTACAGTACCAGAGATATAACAGTGAATACTGTCAGTATAGAAGCCATGGCTGATGCATATCCGTAAGAACCCTTTGTAACAAGTTCGTATACGGAAATAGTCATTGTTCTGGTTCGGTATGTAAACAGATAGATTGCTGTACTTAACTCTGTAATGATTGATACCCATGACAGAATTGCACCGGATACGACACCGTTAAGCATCATAGGCAGTGTTACCGTAAAGAAGGTCTTAGCCTTGGAGGCTCCCAGAGAAATGGAAGCTTCTTCGATCGTCCGCGGTATCTGCTGCAGGATGGCAACAGACGATCTGATCGTGTACGGCGAACGTCTTATGATCAGGGCTATGATCATTATGAACGGCCCACCTGTCATTACCGGTAATCCTAATACGCTCTTGTTGAAGGTTACGATCAGGGCGACACCGACAACTGAACCAGGAATGATGTAAGGCATCATGGTCATGATATCCAGAGTCTGGTTAAAGATATTTCTTCTTCTGACAACCAGATATGCACATACTACAGAAACCAATACTACCAGCAATAAGGCACTGACAGCGATCTTGATGGTATTCCAGATGGTATCGGAATAAGCTTCCAGAACATACTTATAGCTGTTCAGGGAATAGCCTTTCTTGAATACCAGGCCTGATTCTGAAGTCTTCTGGAAAGAAGAATACAGAACATACATCTGCGGCAGGAATGCCAGGAAGGTTATGAAGTAGCAGTAGAAATGCATCAGGAATGACTGCAATGGCTTAGCCTTTTTCTGTTCAACAGGATGCAGAGCATTCATGGTGAATTCGAATTTGGTGTTAGCCCACTTCTGTACCAGGAATACGATGGTTGTAATGATGATTGCAATAACGCTTAAGGCGGCGGCATAAGCCTTGTTCTGGCTCATTTCGCCTGAATACTGGTCATAGATCAATACCGTGAATACCTGGTACCCCTTTCCGATGAATACCGGCGTACCGAAGTCAGCGAACGCTCTCATGAATACCATTAAGGCACTGGCCAGGATGGTCGGCATGATAAGCGGAATGATGACTTTCATGAAACGTCTTATTCCGGAAGTACCCAGGTTGGCACTGGCTTCGATAAGAGAGTTATCGACGTTCTTAAGGGCACCGGACACATACAGATATACCAGAGACAGGAAGCCTAAAGTCATTACCAGTACGATACCGTTGAAACCATAGATGCTTGGCATGTTGATTCCGAAGGTATCCTCCATAAAACGGGTAAGTATGCCGTTATTACCGGCAAATACGACCCAGGAGAACGCTCCGACAAACGGTGGTGACATGGAACTTAGGATGATCAGAATTCTGATCAGCTTGCTTCCCCTGATCTTGTAGCAGGTTGTAAAGTAAGCCAGCGGAACACCAAGTAATAATGAAAATACGGTTACCCAGAAGGAAACACTGAAACTGTGCTGCAGAGCCAGTACATTGGATTTGTTGTTGAAGAATTCCATGTAGTTGACCATTGACACAACACCGGTTTCCTTATCGGTAAATGACTGTTTGACAAGTGCAAACATCGGATAAAGCATGAAGAAACCGTAGAAAACAAGAAGGATGATAGTAACTATCAGCCAGCTGTCGTAGTTTCTTTTCTGCTTCTGAACCGGTTTTTTATTTTCGTTTTTCATAATAATCACCTTTAGTCATTGCCATAAAGGTATTTATCGTTCTTGACACCTTTCACAATGTTCTTTGATCCGTCAGCTGTAAAGACGTTGACCTTTTCTTTCTTGATTTTCAGGCGGACCTCACTGCCGTTAGGAATGATCTCATCGATCATTGATTCCTGAATCAGTTCAAAACGGTCATCATCCTTGTCTTCCGTATGAATGCAGTGAACCTGATCACTTAAGATATAGTAATGGGTATTCAGACCCAGGAATACTGAATCGTCAACCTTGCCATGGATACCTTCTTCGTTATTGATTACAACTTCTTCAGGTCTGACGGCTACGATGACATCCTGATCATGCATTTCTTCCGGAAGGATGTTATCCATTACCAAACTGTATCCGTCTGCGAAGCAAAGATGTGCCTGGCCGTCTTTCATAACCAGTTTGGCATTTACCAGATTGGTACGGCCGATGAAGCTGGCAACGAACAGGTTGGCAGGTCTCTGATAGATATCCTTTGGCTTGCCGATATGCTGGATCTCGCCGAGGTTCATGACAGCGATTCTGTCAGATACGCTCATGGCTTCTTCCTGGTCATGGGTAACATATACGTTAGTGATGCCTACTTCTCTCTGGATCTGTTTGATGACAGTTCTCATTTCAACTCTTAACTTGGCGTCAAGGTTACTGAGAGGTTCGTCCATTAACAGAACATCAGGCTTGATAACCAGGGCTCTTGCCAGGGCAACACGCTGCTGCTGGCCGCCGGAGAGTCTTTCAGGCATTCTGTCCTTGTATTCAGTAATATGCATTAAGTCCATGAACTGCTTGGTATCTCTCTCCATGTCTTCCTTGGAGATCTTACGGTTCTTCAAGCCGAACTGAACGTTCTTTTCAACGGTCAGATGAGGGAAAATGGCGTAGTTCTGGAATACCATGCCTATATTTCTCTTGGCCGGGTCCAGATCATTGATGCGCTTGTCTCCAAAATAGAAATCTCCGCCTTCAATGGAGTTGAAACCGGCAATCATTCTTAACAGTGTGGTCTTGCCGCAGCCGGATGGTCCCAGTAAGGTAAAGAATTCCCCATCCTGTACTTCCAGTGAAAGGTCAGGAATTACAACATTATCACCATAGGCTTTAACGGCGTGATTGATTTTAATACCAACACTCATTGGTTTATCCTCCTATTATTCTTTCAAAGAAAGAGTGATTCGAGTTAAAAATGCCCCAAATCACTCTTTGTCAGTTTTATACAGATTTCAGATAATTACTTATTAGCGTTGTACTTATCCAGCAGTTCTGACCATTTTGCCTTCCATGCTGCAGTATTGCTGGCGATGTACAGCTGATCCTGTTCAAATACGTTAGGGATTTCGTCGAATGTCTTGATGCCCTTAACGATGTTGACCATTGTCTTGTCAGCAGGACGTAATGTTGTGCACTGATATAATCCCTGACCTTCTTTTGATACTAAGAAGTCA
>JAFRLB010000083.1 GCA_017431405.1 Erysipelotrichaceae bacterium
AACCCTGAGCTGGCAGCTTTGAGAGAGCTTCAGGAAGAAACAGGTTATAAGGCAAGTAAAATAGAAAAGCTTGTTGAATTCTTCACTTCTCCAGGCGTTGTAAAGGAAAAGATTTACGTATACATGGCAAGTGATCTGACCTTCGTTGGCCAGCATCTGGATGCCGATGAATATCTTAACGTCAAGACCTATACAGCTGAAGAAGTTGAAAAAATGATAAAAGACAATGAGCTTCAGGATGGGAAAAGCATCATTGCCTACGAATTATGGAAAAACAGGAAATCGCTCTAGATTTCCTGTTTTCTTATGAATTCCAATAATCCTTCTTCATTAAATGCACCGGCCATGCCACCCTCATGAAGACAGGCATAGGCACCTGATGCACACGCAAGTTTCAGACATTTGTCGTATGGGTATCCCTTGTCTCTTGAACTCAGGAAACAACCCGCAAAACTATCCCCCGCTCCCGTTGAATCCACAACAGAAACCTTAAAGCTGTCATGTTCGTAGGTCTCATCAGGAGTATAACAATATGATTTCCGGCTACCATCGGTAACACAGATGAATTCACAGCCTCTCTTAAACAGTCTGTCATTTAAGTCCGCATAGCCGCTTTTTTCCTTCAAGCGTTCATAACACGTCTTATTAATGAACAGGCCGTCAGAAAGTTCCATCAACATGCTGATCTCTTCAGGATCATTGTACTGACTTGCTCCGTCAAATATGATCTTAGCGCCATGTTTTTTAGCTTCTCTTAACATTTCCAGATCTTCAAAGCTGAGTTTAATAGTATGCATTAGCGAATAGATGTAGCTTGCATTATTCAGTAAGTTCTGCATCTTATCAGTCTTTTCATACTTAGGATGCTGAGGTTCTATTACATAAATGCATTTTTCATTGCCATTAGACAGTATCAGACAGCTGCCGTTGACTACTCCTTCACCATGCATTATTTCGGAAGTATCAACATTATGCTCATTTAATGTTCTGATGAAAAGTTCCGTATCCTGACTGTCCTTTTCCAGATAGTCCAGAACCTTGACGTTACTGCCGTAACTTCTGGCAACAACAGCCACGTTTAATACGCAGCCGCCAACCTTCTGGCCCATTGGCCTGGCAATTCCGACATCCCCAGCTGAAGGAAAAGCCTCTACTTCATAAAAGTTGTCAATATCGCTTCCTGCGATCATCAGCATGTAATCACTCATGACTACCACCTAACATTTCAAGTTCTGCTGCGACCATCTTTAAGTCAAAGTCATTAACTGAATCAATTATGTCCAGATAGCGCAACAGTTCATCATCTACCCCATTATATGTCCCAACCATTGCCCCTAATATTGTCGCAATTGTATCAGTGTCATTTCCTATGTTCACGGCGGCAGTGATACAATCCATTGTTCTGCCTTCACAAGCCACCAATAAGCCAAAGGCTACCGGTACAGCTTCTGCGGCAGACAACCCGCAGCCGATTATGTCAATCAGTTCTTCCATGGTCCTGTCAATATCACCCTTACAGTTATTGGCGATGCTGACAGCCAGTTTTATTCTCTTGTATACACTTGGATTGGCAAGCTCTTTACCAGCTCTTCTGCCAACTTCATCACCATATTTGGCACCTACCAAACCAGCCTTGACGATCGATTCAATTGTTGATTCATCATGCATCGCTTCACTTACTGCTGCTGAAACGGCACAGGCACCGGCTAATGATGTTGAATTATAGTGCGTAGGCTTACAGATCGTAACGGCATCACGCATGGCTTTCTTGATGTTGCCATGACTTGCTAACCCAACCGGTGAGATTTTCATGGCACTGCCATTTGATCCCTTACTGTTATCAACACTCAAAAAATCATATGGCCCGCTTACTTCTTCACCTCTTAACCTCTTTACTGCTCCAATGGTAGTTGGTCCAGCCAGTTTAGAGTATTCGGTTTGAGACCATCTGAGTAAAGCCTTCTTAGCGACTTCATCGGTAATGTTGCCACCAGCGTTAATGATTTCCAAAGCCGTACAGTAAGCTAATGAAAAGTCATCAGTAACACTGCCCATTGGAAAGTCTCTGGCAAAGACATCATCAGGTGCTTTCAGCAGTTCAGTAACCTTGCCGCCAAACTTCTCAATTATCTGCTCTCTGCTTCTGGTTTCGGTCACACTGCCCATGGCATCACCCAAGGCTGCCGCCAGTAATCCTCCAAGAATCTTATCGTAACTTGTCATATTGTAAACCCCGCTGTTTATTCTTAATCCATTGTAACAAAAAGCTGAAGGCATGTGAACCTTCAGCGATTTTACTATTTATTTATGCCCAGGAATCTGAACAGGTCTTCCTTACGGTCTTCCATGTCCTGCCAGCCTAACTGGAATAATTCTTCAAGGTGCTTTTCATCACCGGAGAATCTCTTGACTCCACAGTCTCTTGAAGGTCTGATCAGTATGCCATTACCCTCTTCTTCAAGCTTGTAAACGGCATCCATCTGATCATAGTAGGCTTCTGTTCTGTGATCCAGGGTTTCCAGCATCTTTGGATAATTATGATATACCAGTCTCAACAGTAATGTTAAGAAGAAACCGTTTGGCTTACGGACATAGTTCTTGTCCTTGGTAACGATAACCAGCATCTTCTTATAACCTTTTTCGGCAGCTCTCTTAAGAGAAACCATGGTATCAATGCCGCCATCAAGGTACTTGTTACCGTCAACTGTCGTCATGGCACCGGATATCGGTAATGTACATGAAGACTTTAACAGCTCTGCGTTATCATCAAGGTCAAACTTGTTCTTGTATTCAAGCTGCTGTTTGCTCATGTTATAGACACCCATTTCATAGTCCTTGTCACTTTCACGCAAGTCCTTCAGGGCATCCTTATATGGAGGTAAGACATACTTTTCCTTCATGTAGTTATAAGCGCATAATGCACCTTCGGAAAAGATTGCCGGCACGCCTAAGAAACGTGGGTCAGTAACTGACTTAACTGATATTTCGTGCATCTCATCAATTCTGCCACTCATGAAAAACAGTGAATGAACAGCAGTTGCGGAAATAGAAACACAGTATTTGAACTCTATTCCATTGTCATAGAGCCATTTCATAGCTCCAGCAGTATAGCTTCCGCGAAAGCCACCACCCTCCAATACTAATGCTACATCCTCTATCATAACTACCTCACATAATCGGTGCGAACAGTTTCAGCACCGCTCTGATAATAACCTTATATAATGGTATCTTAAGACAGTCAGCCATGTCAATCAACTGACTTTCCTCAAAAGTCCTGTCAAAATCCTTACGGATGTCCTTCAAGGCCTTAGTTTTATATAACAGTGTTGCACATTCAAAATTCAGGTAATAGCTTCGGTAATCCATGTTGATGGTACCGACAATGGCGATTCTGTCATCAGCCATCATGACCTTGGAATGAATGAAGCCCGGGGTATATTCATATACCTTGACACCTGCCGAGATCAATTCCTTATAGTAGCTTCTGGCACTTTCCAGCATGTAGACCTTATCAGGAACATGCGGCAGGATGATTCTTACATCAATGCCGTTCTTACTGGCCTGTTTCAAAGCACTTAGCGTCTCATTATCAACGACAAAATATGGAGTCATGATATACAAATGATGCTTGGCGCTCCATATCATGTTCAGATGAGCAGTCTTGGAAACATCCTCTGAATCAGTCGGCGAATCTGAGAATGGCTGAACATAGCCCTTTTCTTCTGTAAATTCAACGACTGGTTCACCTTCAGGCAAGGTAATGATCTGTTCAGTAGAAGCCTGCCAGAACTGTAAGAACATGACTGTCATGTTCTTTACGGCCGTGCCTTCAATTCTGATACCGGCATCCTTCCAAAGGCCATAAAGACTTACTTCATTTATGTACTCGTCACCAAAGTTCAAACCGCCGGTATAACCGACATTACCGTCAATTACCACTAACTTACGGTGGTCACGGTTATTCATCGTAACCAGCAAGATAGGTCTCATTGGATTGAACATCTGATACTTTATGCCCTTTTCCTTAAGTAACTTATTAAAGTCTCTGGAAAGATACATGGCACTGCCCATGTCATCATAGATGAGTCTGACATCTACACCTTCCTTGACCTTTTCTTCCAGCACTTCCAGAATGGCATTTAAAAGCTTGCCCTGCTGTAAGATGAACATTTCAATGTAGATGTAATGCTTGGCTTTCTTCATGTCTTCAAGCAATGCTTCAAACATGCTCTCACCGGTTGGGTAATATGTGGACTTATTGTACTTGTAAAGTGGGAAATAGGAGTAATCATTGATGTATTTTATCTGCTTATAGATACTCTCATCACCCTTTGAAACCTCGCTTAAAACCTCATCATTTTTAAGTAACGGCTTAAATTTTAGAACGCTGGCCAAGTGTTCTCTTCGAAACTTTGGCGGTACACGTCTTGAACCGAACATAAGGTATAAAACACCGCTGGCCAACGGGAAAATGGCTGAGATGATCAGCCAGTTAATTTTATAAGCCGGTGAAATGTTGGCGTTAACCACATATAAAACAACCAGTATATCCATTATTGTAAGAATAATGTATACCGGTAACAGCCATTGTGATAATAAGTATATGCCAACGAACATCACGACGATCTGAGCAATTATCAGAATACCCGTAATGAAAAGCTTACTGGCAAGGATCTTCTTAATTCTTCTCATTTATAATTCCTTAGGTTGTATTTAAAAATCATCTTCGTTCTTTCATTCATTGAATATAACGGATGCCATGGCGGTACCTTGGCAACTTCAACACATTCCCCGCCCAGTTTCTGACAGGTTTTGACGCTAGGAATGTTTTCTGGAGATACCGTAATGATAAGATAATCCATGTTTATCTTTTTGGCAAACGAAAACAGCATCTTACAGGCTTTATAAGCATATTCGTGACCTCTGTATGCCGGTAATACTCTGTAACCAATGTTACCGAAGTAATACAGCGATTGATTATGGCCTAACCGTAAGTCACAATATCCGGCTTGCTTATTGGTGCCTTTAAGATAAATTCCATACATGTACTGATTGTCGCTAACCCTTGTAACACGAAGATCAAGTTCGTCATCACTCAGGTTATACTCCTTGAGTATTTCCCTTTTCTTAAATAAATCGAACATTTCGCACCCCTTATATCTATATTATAAAGCAGTTTACAAAAATGTTAAATTTCAGTTTAAATTTTCAAAAATTACTTGCATATCATTTTTCTGTGTGCTAGTATATTAAGGCATCCTAAGAAATGGCATGGAGAAATACTCAAGAGGCCGAAGAGGCGCCCCTGCTAAGGGTGTAGGT
>JAFRLB010000084.1 GCA_017431405.1 Erysipelotrichaceae bacterium
GCTAAATATATATAATGTTTATCTTTCTCGGTGTTTTTGCTCATAACTTCCCCTAATACTGTAATACTTAATTAGATTAATTTCTTATGAATTTTAACATATTTTTGAAATATCTACATAAATATATAAATTTTTATGATTTTACATAAACGCCTTGAACTATTCTTCAATATGTTTCTACGTGTTATTTAGAATATATTATTCCAAAGATGTATTTTTATTATTTATAAAAATATATTAATTCATAACAGAGTTTATAATACTCTTGGATATTTCCAGTGTGTTTTCCGTTATCTTGCCGACCAGGACAGGATAATTACCGGCACTGTAGCATTTGTCGTAACTGTAATAACAGTCAGGCTGGTAAACATTGAACTGCCAAGGACGGTTGTCAGTCAGGTCATAGTTCTTGAGAGCGGTTTTAACTATTGTCATTACATCCAGGTCAGTAGCTGCTGCCTTATCCAGAGAATCGATGACATTGATTATTTTTTCAGGTGTACCCATTATTTCGGACAAACCTGTTGGACGGAGCGTTTTGAATTTGTTAACGATGGCTTCAGCGACTTTAGTGGTGTTTTCCATCTGATCGGTATACATGCCGGTAAGATGCATCAGCTCACGGATGAATAAGATCGTATATGGCCCGTCAAGAGTCAGGTTTCCGGCATCAAAGTAATGCTGAGGTGAGATGTATTCATCACCGATCTTCACATCGCGGTAAGTCTGGAAACCGTAGGAGTTATCCAGTTCAATACCGCCTAAGGCATCGATCAGCTTTTCCATGGAAGAATAGTTGAAACGCATGAAGTAGTCGATGCGGCAGTTTAATAAATCACTTACGGCATTTATCCATTTATCAATGCCGTGCAGGGAAGTATAGGTCAGACGGTCTTTGTGGTTAGCTTCTCCGTTATAGTTAATATAAATATCTCTTGGAATCATGACTACACCGATCTTACGGTCAGGAAGATCGACAGCTAACAATATATTAATATCAGATCGGCCCAGATAATCGCTGTCGCTGCGGGAGCCTCGGACATCATTACCGCCAATCAGAACGGTAAACGGCTCATTGAAGACGTCAGGCTTTTCGTTCTGAATGATACCTGTTGATACTTCCTTACTGACAGTATAAACAGGCTTGAGCATGGACATCAAGTAGTCAGTACGCCAGACATCGCCGCCCATTTCCATGTAATCCTCGCCTATAAGAACGGAATTCTGGATGAAATGCTGGTGAACATCCTTGGTATTAAGAACTTCAACGATCTGGAAGATATTGCTGAAAGGTATGACTGAAGCCGATTTGGCTTTGGAGTTTACTTCACTTATGGCAGCATTAATATCATGGAACATGTCATTGCTCAGGATGGCATAGTTGTATGAACCATCTGCTATATTGTCTGGAGAACTGTCGGTTATGCGGTCATACAGAACAATGTTTTCCATGGTGGTTTCCGGCATGGTAGTAAAGATGTTTTCCAGATGTTCAGATATACCATTCAGCATAGATATAGCCAGAGCCGCCGGTATTGTTACCACTAAAAGTAACAAAGACAGGATAACCTGAAGCCATTTTCTTTTCATGAAGATGGTTAAAAACAGGCACAGCATGTTAATTACTGCCAATGCTGCCATGAAATACGTAATAATCTGTTTTGGCATGAATTCATTTTTCATGGCTGAATATATGCTGAAGGCTGAAGCGCCTGCTGCCAGAAGGAAGATTAGAAACGGAATAGGTTTAATTATTATCTTTTTGTTGTTCATAGCGGGTTTCTCCTGATGAAATCATTATAACATCTTTAGTTTTTTGCGCCTTTCAAATGCAAAGCTTATTTATGCAACAATGACCAAAAGCACAAGTTTTACAGTTTTTGTGCGTTTGACGTGAAAAGAACAGTTGCCTGTGCTAAAATGCAGACATAAAGATTGGAGATTAATGAATATGAACGCTACAAATAGACGATTAGCTATTTTTGACAAACTCCTGGTAGAAAAAAAAGTAGTAGTTACTAATCTCGCAGAAGAGTTTAATGTAACTCCTATGACCATCCGCCGTGACTTAAGTGTTCTGGAAAAGCAGGGTGTCATAACTACCTATTACGGTGGCGCCAGCCTTAACGAGGGCGCTGCCAGTGAGCCGTCATTCATGCTTAAAAACAAAAACTCTCTTGACGAAAAGATTGCCATTGCCTATGAAGCCAGCAAGCTGATTAACGAAGGTGACTCCATTTACATTGACTGCGGTACGACCTGCTATAATATAGGCCGTTTCATCAAAAACAAACGCATGACGGTAATGACTAACTCCATCCGATTTATTGAAACAATCAAAGATAAGGAAAAGATCGATATTGTTATCGCTCCGGGTGTCTACAGCCGTATTTCCGAAGCTACCCTGAGCTCCAGTACCGTGGAATTCTTTGCTTCGCATTATATTGACAAGGCTTTTGTGACATCACAGGGCTTTGATATTGAAAGAGGTGCTTCCGTGCCTGAGGAAATGGACGGCAAAGTCAAGGCTTCCATTCTGAAGGTATCCAAGATGAAGATCCTGCTCATTGACCATACCAAGTTCGGTGAAAACTTCTTCAGTGTACATGGTCTGCCAAATGAATATGATATGATCATCACTGACGAAGGAATCGATGAGGCAACCAGAAAGAAATGCATTGAAAAGGGACTGCCTCTGGTCGTAGCCCCGTATATTAGAAAGAGGGACAATTAATGGAACTTTCAGAAGTTATCAGAAAGCGTTATTCAGTCAGAAAATATGCTGAAAAGGAAATACCTGAAGAGGTGATGGCAGAAGTAATTGAAGCCGGAATGCTGGCTCCGACAGCCAAGAATTCACAGGCCCAGCGCGTTTATGTCATTAAGAGTGCTGAAGGCATTGAGAAGATCAGAAGTCTGTGCAGAAGCGCCTATGATGCACCGACCGTATTATGCTTTACGGCTTCTGCTGACGAAGTGTATAGGAATCCTTTTGAAGAAGGCTTCAATTCCGGTCATCAGGACTGCAGTATTGTTGCTACCCATATGATGCTGAAGGCTGCTGAACTGGGTTTAGGAACCTGTTGGGTAAATCATTTCCCAAGAGCAGAAGTCAGACAGCGGTTTGGTATTCCGGAGAATGAAGAACTGGTACTTTTAATGCCGATAGGATATCCGGCTGAAGATAGCGTACCTTCTCCTAGACATGCCGAATCAAAGGCTGTTGAAGAAGTAGTAAGATATCTGTAATATGTAAGACCGCTCAGCGGTCTTTTTTTGTGAAAAAGAAAAACGAACATGTAAAGCGAGGCAAATGCGTGAGTTTCCTTATCGATTTACTGTCATGAAGAAATTTGGATGTGTTTTGAAGCTGTAACTGTTAAACTGATGATGTGAGGTGTCGTTATGAACAAACTGCTTAGTTATGTACCATCAACCAATGAATGCGATTTTGACAGAATAGCCAGACTGCAGAACAAAATGTATCACCGCAAGGCTACTTTATGTGCGGAAAGAGCAGAAATCTACACGGAAGTCTTCAGGGAGACTGAAGGTGAAAGCATGATTTTAAGAAAGGCCAAGGCCTTCAGGAAAACGCTGGAAAAAATGACGATTTATATTGAACCGGATTCACTGATCGTCGGCAATCAGGCTTCCAGCAACTTTGCAGCACCTGTATTCCCGGAATATTCAATTGACTGGATAATTGAGGAAATGGATCAGTTCGCCTTAAGAAGCGGCGACAGTTTTGACGTTGATGAAGACACCAAGGAAAGAATCAGAAAGATCGCCCCATACTGGATGGGCAAAACGCATAAGGATGAAGTGCTGAAGAATCTGCCTCCTGTTAACAGACTGGCTGAAAAGCAGAGTGTCCTGCACCGTGGAGGTATCAGCATGTCCGGTGATGGCCATATCGTTCCGAATAATGAATTTGTTCTGACTCACGGTTATGGCGGCATAAAGGAAATTGCCCGTAAGCATCTGGAAAATGATGCTGATCTGACTGATGAGCAGAAGGATTATTACCGCTCTGTCATCATTGCCATGGAAGGGGCTCTGACTTACATTGAAAGATTATCCAAGCTTGCTTATGAAACAGCTCAGAATACAGCTGATGAAAAGAGAAAGAACGAACTGCTGGCAATTGCCGAAATGATGGGTAAACTGATGCAGGGACCGGTTGATTCTTTCTACCGGGCTGTGGAAACAATCTATCTGACTCATGTACTGATGATGATTGAAAGCAATGGTCACTCATTCTCATTCGGACGTTTTGACCAGGATGTATATGAATACTATAAGAACGATGTCGAAAAGGGTATTATCAGTGAAGACAAGGCCTTAGAGATAATTACTCATTTCTTCATCATGAGCAATTCACTTAACAAGATCAGACCTTGGGATCA
>JAFRLB010000085.1 GCA_017431405.1 Erysipelotrichaceae bacterium
ACATACCTGCAACCAACAATACAGTAGAAAACTACTACCGAACAACACTACCCAGAAGCCAAAAAAGAATCTACAAAACACTAAAAGGACTACAAAGAACAATAAAAATAGCACAAATACGATGGACATCAATCAACATGGCCAAGAATCAGTTACTGGCTCTTAATACCCAGAAGCTGTCAGGCCAGTGCGGTAAGTTAATGTGCTGCCTTAAGTATGAAGATGAAAACTACAAGTGCATGCGCAAAGGCTTGCCAAAGCTCAACGCAGCAATTGAATATGAAGGCGAGAAATACCGCATTACCAGCATGAACCTGTTGAATAAGACAGCTCATCTGGCAAACAGAAACAACGCTGTTGACATTACCCTTGATGATTTAAGAAAACATCTCAAGAAGAATGACGACAGAGACGGCGAAGAAACTAACTAGCAATTGAACAAGCTTTCAATTGCTTTTTTGGAGGGAAAACATGAATAAGAATACAAAGTTCTGGATAGCACTGTTATTAACAGGATTCCTTGGTCAGTTGGCATGGGCCATCGAAAACATGTATTTTAATGTGTTTGTTTATAATACCATTTCAGCCAATGTTGATGTAATTGCCCGAATGGTTGCCTTAAGTGCCATTACTGCTACTGTAACTACCCTGTTCATGGGGCACTTATCAGATAAGATGGCCAAAAGAAAGCTGTTCATCTGCTTAGGCTACATCATCTGGGGCTTTTCCCTTCTGGCTTTCGCTTTCTTAAGCATCGATAACATAACCAAACTCTTACCAACAGTTAATGCCGTTGCCTTAGGCGGTTGGTTAGCCATAATCATGGACTGTATCATGACCTTCTTTGGCTCTACCGCCAATGATGCCTGTTTTAATGCCTGGGTTACTGACAGTACTGACAAATCATCAAGAAACAGGGTTGAAAGTGTATTGGCAACCTTACCATTACTTTCAATGCTGGTAGTATTTGGCTTACTGGACGGCTTAACTCAACAGGGACAGTGGAGCAAGTTCTTCATGATCGTTGGCATATTGGTTTCCCTTGGTGGCTTAATCGGTTTATTTGTCATTGATGAACCAAAGATCGCCCCAACGGAAAACACCTCAGTACTGACAAATCTCGCCAATTCCATCACAAAGGAAAGCATTCTTTCCAACAAGGAACTGTATCTTTCTCTGTTATGTTTATTATGTTTATCTGTATCAACTCAGATATTCATGCCATACATGATCATTTACATTACTGATTACTTACAAATAACCAACTATGCCCTGATATTGGGTATTGTCTTATTAGGTGCCAGTATCATTTCCATTCTGGCCGGCAGGATCATTTCCATCATGGGAGCTGATACCTTCTATGTTCCTTCAGTTGTATTATTAGCTGTTGGATTGATCATGATGTTTTTATCAAGATCACCGTTCATGGTTGTTATAGCAGGATTAATCATGATGTCAGGTAACCTCATCGTCACCTCATTGATCAATTCATCAATAAGAAACTATACACCTGTTAATCAGGTAGGCCAGTTCCAGGGCATCAGAATGATATTTGGAGTTATGTTACCAATGATAATCGGACCGTTCATTGGCGCCTGGGTAATAAAGGGCAGTAATTCTACCTATGAAGATCTTGGTGTAATTAAACAGGTTCCAACTCCAGGCATCTGGCTGGCCAGTGCCATAGTTGCCCTATTGATCATCATTCCATATCACTTCATTCATAAGCAGCAGGCTGAAAAGCTGAAGCGTCACCGTAACCTGGTAACACCTTTTGCGGAAAAAATGAATAAGAACAAACCTTTAACTGAATATCCAAGACCGCAGATGGTCAGAAACAGTTACATAAATCTTAACGGTTTATGGGATTATGCCATTACCAAGACAGCCGGCATACCGGTTAAATATGACGGTCAGATCCTGGTTCCATTCTCTCCGGAAACAACCCTTTCCAAAGTAAAGAGAACCTTATTACCAGATGAATATCTGTATTACCGCTGTGTATTCCTGATTCCTGAAGGCTTTAATAAGGGGTTGGTACACCTGAACTTTGGCGCAGTAGATCAGAAATGCCGGGTATATCTTAATGACAGTCTCATTGGAGAACATACCGGCGGATATCTGCCATTCAGCTTTGAAATAAGCAAGTATCTGGATAAGCGTAATGAATTAATTGTTGAAGTAAGAGACTTTACCGATACATCATATTATTCACGTGGAAAACAGTCATTTAACAGAGGAGGTATCTGGTATACCCCACAGTCAGGCCTCTGGCAGACGGTATGGCTTGAATCTACGCCTAAACAGTACATAAAGAACATCAGAATAACACCAGATTATGATAACGCCAGAGTTAATATCAAAGTAGACGGTAATGAAGAAAAATATACCTATGTCATTAAAACAAAGGAAAAGGAAATTACCAGAGTAATCGGAAATTCAAACGTAGACATTTCACTGCCTGATTTCCATAGCTGGTCACCAGAAGACCCGTTCCTCTATGACCTGGATGTATTCTCAGACAATGATTACGTTAAATCATACTTTGGCATGAGAAAGTTCTCCATTGAAAGAGTTCACGGCATAAGGAAAATCTTCCTCAATAATAAGCCATACTTCATGAAAGGTGTATTGGATCAGGGCTACTGGCCTGATGGCTTATATACGGCCTGCAGCGATGAAGCACTGATATATGACATTAAGACCATGAAGGAAATGGGTTTTAACACCTTAAGAAAACACATTAAGATTGAACCAATGCGCTGGTATTATCATTGTGATAAGCTGGGCATGCTGGTATGGCAGGACATGGTATCAGGTGGAACAGCTTATTCATTCTTAACCATTGGAGCTTTGCCATTCATTAATGTTAAGCTGAAAGACAGTAATTATAAGCAGTTCAGCCGTGACAGCGCAGAATCCAGAGATGACTACTACCGGGAATTAAAGAAAACTGTTAATCTCCTGTATAATGTTCCATCCTTAGCCTTATGGGTACCGTTTAATGAAGGCTGGGGTCAGTTTGATTCTGAAAAAGCCTATAAGATGATAAAGGAAATGGATAATACCAGATTGATTGACCATGCCAGCGGCTGGCACGATCAGGGAATTGGTGACTTTAACAGTAAGCACATCTATTTCAATAAGATCAAGTTTAAATATGAAGGCAGAGCCATGGCCTTAACAGAATATGGCGGTTACAGCTGGCTGATCAGTGAACACAGTTACAATGATGCCGGCTATGGCTACAAGTTATTCAACAGTCAGGAAGAACTACAGGAAGCCTTTAAGCAATTGCATGAAAAGGAAATCAAACCGGAATATGAAAAAGGCCTGTCCGCAATTATTTACACTCAGGTTTCAGATGTTGAAGATGAGGTAAACGGATTACTGACATATGACCGGAAAGTTAAGAAGTTTGACCCTGAATTTGTTAAGCAGATTTTAGACCAGATGAAATAAGTCCTTAAAGGACTTTTTCATTTGCTACATACAATTGGCAAAAATGTTTTATACTTATTAATGTGTGTTTCTTACTAAGATTCACTATTTAGAAAATAGAGGTCCATATGCATATTTACATCATGCGTCACAGCAAGACAGTATTAAACAGTAAAAACCTGGTTCAGGGTTCAAGCGACAGCCCACTTGATGAAGAAGGTATCCACCTGGCTCATGAAGCCGGCTTCAAGCTGAAAGATCTGGATTTCCAGATGGTTTATGCCGGTAATCTTAAAAGACAGATTCAAACCGCTGAAATCATAATTTCAGAGAATTCATCTGAAAGTAAACCTGAAGTAATCATTGACCGTGGCTTTGATGAGATGCATTTCGGCTCTCTTGAATCCAATTGGACCAATACGAAAATGGATACCACTGCCAAAGCCAATGCTGAAAAGTATTATGGCATTCCTCAGGGACAGCACATACCGGCCAAGACACTTATTAAATGCATGGAAATGACTGACCCATTACACCAGATGGAACCATATGAGAAAGTTGCTGAAAGAAGCCTGGCTGCCTTCAACAGAGTAAGAAATGAAGCCATAAAACAGGGAAAAGACAATGTTCTGATCGTTACTTCCGGCATTACCATCAGAGTTCTTACTCCTTTACTTGACCCGTCTTTTGATAAGCCATTTGTTTTAGGTAATTGCGGAATGATACTGGCTAACTGCAGTGATGACAGTATTAACCTTGAATTATACAATTACTGATTTTACAGAACTTTTACCATTTCTTAGTCAATTCTTAAACTGCTAATACTTTACTATTACGTCTTATGTTTTATAATTTAAATATTGTAAAGCGAGGTTATACATGAAAGATTATCTGAATGTATGTTTATTAAATGATTCATTCCCACCGCTTATTGACGGTGTTTCTAATGCTGTATTAAACTATGCAACGATCATAGAGAAGAAATATGGTCACGCTATTGTGGCTACTCCGGAATACCCAGGTGTTAATGACTATTACCAGTACCCTTTTGAAGTACTGCGTTTCCCTAGCATTGATACCACAAAAGTTGTAGGTTACAGAGCTGGAATGCCATTGGACTTAAAATATCTGTCCCAGTTCTATGATAAGGACATAGATATTTTACATACGCACTGTCCTATCGCATCTACATTCCTGGCCAGAATTATGAGAGATCAATTACATAAGCCTGTCATACTTACATATCACACAAAGTTTGACATCGACATCAGAAATGCCATAAATGCCAAGTTTGTCCAGGAAGTTGCCATTAATTCCCTGGTTGAAAACATCGCTACTGTAGACGAAGTATGGTGTGTTTCAAGAGGCGCTGGCGAAAACCTTAAGAGCTTAGGCTACAAAGGTGATTACATTGTCATGCCTAATGGCGTTGATTTTGAAAAAGGAAAATCTTCTGAAGAAGAGATTGAAAACATCAGACAGGAATACGGTTTAAGAAAAGATGTTCCAACTTATCTGTTTGTTGGCAGAATGATGTGGTACAAGGGCTTAAGAATCATTCTTGATGCCTTGAAAGTACTGAAGGACAACAACAGAGAATTCAAGATGATGTTTGTTGGTGACAGTGCTGAAAAAGATGAAATCGAACAGTATGCCAGAGATTTAAAACTTACAGATGAATGCATCTTTACAGGTGCAGTAAGAGACAGAGATAAGCTTAAAGCCATATTCTCTACATGCGATCTGTTCCTGTTCCCATCAACCTTTGATACAAACGGTATCGTTGTAAGAGAAGCCGCTGCCAGTGGCTTGGGAAGCGTATTAATCAAGGACAGCTGTGCTGCTGAAGATGTTACTGCTGATCAGAATGCCATTCTGATTGAAGAAAACGCCGAAAGCATGGCTAAGGTTTTACTTGAAAGAGGAAATCAGTTAGATTATCTGCATCAGTTAGGAAACAGAGCGATGAATGAACTGTATACTTCCTGGGAAGAAAGCGTAGATGCCGCAGTTGAAAGATATCAGGTAGTAATGGACAGATTCGAGTACAAGAAACCAAGTGTTACTGACGGCGATTATCATCCACTGGATAACTTCTTCAATTTCTACGCTGACATTGCCACCAACATTGACAAGGCCAAGAAGTTTGGCGACAAGATGAAATCAACACGTAAGAAAATCGAAGACCAGACATTAAACGGCATTGAAGATTTACTGGACAGATGGTTATAGGGGCTGAAATTCAGCCCCTTTTGTAACGGTTCCCCTTCTGATTGATCAGTAGCTGTCTGGCTTCTTCATATTTCTCATCATTGAAACCGCCATCCACGAATGATGTCTGTACATGATAAGGTTTCAATTCTGTAAAGCCTGTATCGTCCAGAATGATGAATTTATCTATGTAGACATGTTCCCGCAGATAGATCTTTATTTCATCTTCCCTAACGATGTAGAGTTCCGGCGTCTTGCCGATGATCTCAATGTCTGTATCCAGCCCGTTATCATATAACATGTCCTTGTAATCTTCTTCATTTCGCCAGGAACTGGTGACAACGATCTTCAGATCAAATTCATGGCACAGCTTATTGACGTTTTCGATGCAGTGACGGTCAAATATCGATCTGAATAATTCCATGCTGAAGTCCAGTGCCACGACCCCGTCATAATCAAGAAACAGGATATTGTCCA
>JAFRLB010000086.1 GCA_017431405.1 Erysipelotrichaceae bacterium
CAGGGAGGCATGTTAGCCACTACACCACTGGACCATATCTAGAAATTGGCGGAGAAAGAGGGATTTGAACCCTCGCGCCAGTTTCCCGACCTACACCCTTAGCAGGGGCGCCTCTTCGGCCTCTTGAGTATTTCTCCATGCCAATTTCGGATGCTTTATTATGTTAACATACCTATTTGTTTTATGCAAGGACATTTTTGCAAAAAAAAGTATATAATATAGTTAAGGAAGTTTTTTGTATGCCATTATTCAGCAGATTTACATTGAAAGAATACGACTTGGAAGACGATATAATCAAACTGGAGACCTCTCAGGTGACAAAAGACAACTATATCTATAAAATTGTCTTGAAAAGCACACGTGAACATGTTGGCTATTGCGATCTGAGAACAGGGCACAGTCTTTCTTTGTATTATTTTGGCAACATTGGTTACCGCGTGTTCCCTCAATATCGTGGTCATGGTTATGCTTACAGAGCCAGTTTGCTGTTGTTTGAACTGGCTAAGCGACTTGATATGGAATATGTAATTATAACTGTATCACCGGAAAATACTCCGTCTGTTAAGACTTGTGAAAAACTGAATGGAAAATATCTTGAAACTGTAGATGTACCTTCATGGCATTCATTATACCGTAATAAGGAAAGAGTAAAAATGATTTTCCGTTACGATCTCTAGGGGAATTGATTAATGGCACGTTTAAAACGAATTTTAGGTAGTAAATTATTATTGATCCTGCTTCTGTTTCTGGGACAGGTCCTGGTGCTGATCTTGGGAGTTTACTGGGTAAGCAGCTGGCTTCTGCCACTGTATATAGCCATGTATCTGCTGGGAGTAGGAGTAGTAATATATGTTATTAATTCAAAAGTTTCGCCAGGTTATCAGATAAGCTGGCTTTGTATTGCAGCAGCATTCCCGCTGGTTGCCGGTCTGCTGTATCTTTTATTTGGTGCCAAGCGAGTGGCCCCTAAATTCCGCAGAGAACATCTGCAGAGTATTCTGAAGTTCAGACCGCTTCTTTCAAAGGAAGATGATCTGCAGATGCTTAAAGAGGAAGACGATGCTGCGTATAAAGAAGCCAAATATCTTAACGACTATTCATTTTTCCCGGTTTACAGAGGTTCTGCTGCTGTTTATTTCGATACTGGTGAGAAAATGTTTGAAGAAATCATCAGACAGCTTAAAAGCGCAAAACATTACATTTACATTGAAATGTTCATAATGCAGGAAGGAAAACTGCTGAATACTGTAGTCGAAATTCTTGAACAGAAAGTTAAAGAAGGAGTAGATGTACGCTGTATTTATGATGATATGGGATGCGCGATGTATCTTCCTTCAAAGTACTATAAGAAACTGCAGGAAAAGGGCATTAAATGTGAAGTGTTTAATCCGATGAGACCAATGCTGATGGTGACGATGAATAACAGAGACCACCGTAAACTGGTTATTATAGACGGACGTGTTGCTTTTACCGGAGGCATTAACTTCTCTGATGAATACATAAATGAAGTGCAGATTTACGGTCATTGGAAAGATGCCGGTATCATGATTGAAGGGCCGGCAGTCAATAACATGGCTATCATGTTCCTGCAGTTCTGGCAGTCAGAAGCGGAGTATTCATTATCCATTCCGAAATTTGAAGATATGGAATATGAACTTGAGCCTGAACATGGCTATTTACAGCCGTTTTCCGATTCTCCTACCGACAGTGAAGACATAGCCAAAAACGCTCACCTGAACATGATCTGGGAGGCCAGGGACAGTGTCTATATCATGACACCGTATCTTGTTGTAGATAATGAGATCCTTTCTGCTTTAAAGCAGGCAGCTAAAAACGGAGTAGATGTCAGGATCATCGTTCCTCACATTCCTGACAAGTGGTATGTTCTGGAAACAACAAGAGCAAGTTACAGAGAACTGACTTCTGCTGGATGTAAGATTTATGAATATACACCTGGATTTATCCATTCAAAGGTCATCATGTCTGATAAGAAGATGGCAATCATTGGTACCATAAACATGGATTACCGCAGTTATTTTCTGGATTTCGAATGCGGTGTCTTCGTTTATAACATGAAGATGCTTGATGATGTAGTCAGAGATTTTGATGAAACATTCAGTCAGTCACAGCTGGTTGACATGGATGAAATACAGAAGGTTTCGATCTTCAGAAGACTTGTAAGAGCAGTATTAAAATTATTTGCTCCGTTAATGTAGGAGGGGAAGTATGAACAAATCAATAGCGTTAGTTCTGGAAGGCGGCGGTTTCAGAGGCTGTTATACTGCCGGTGCCCTGAAATGGCTTTATGAACATGGATATGTTTTTGATTATACAGTAGCTATTTCAGCCACAGCCATTCATTCACTTTACTATGTTACGGGACATATGAAGGAACTTTATGATATTTCAGTCAAAGCAGTAACTGATCCGCATATGATAGGTGTTCAGGCAGTTCTTTCAGAAGGCTGTCTTGTAGGATATGAATATATGGCTGAACATTATGTCAGACCGACATATGGAGCAGTACTTCAGGAACTGAGAGACAGTGACAAGGAAGTTGAGATCGGCATGTATAACATGACGGAACAGGAGCTGCAGTACAAGAACAAATATGAACTTGACGAACATGCTGATATTCTGAAAGCGTCATGCACATTACCGATTACAGGTAAGATGACTAAAGTCGACGGTAACCTATATCTGGATGGCGGTATCGATACCATGGTTTCTACAGCCAGAGCCAAAGCCAAAGGATATGATAAGATGCTTGTTATAGTGACTAAAGACAAGAACTATGTCAGAAAACCAAACGGCTTCTTTGTAAACATCCTGCTGAGACTGCTGTATGGGAAGTATAAGAAGATGCTTGATACACTTGATCACAGAACGGAAGCTTATTATCGGCAGATGGACAGTGTTTATCGGCTGGAAAATGAAGGCAAGGGACTGCTGATAAGACCAAGCCGTGACTGCGGAGTAAAGCGTTTTTCCGGAACCATAGAACAGCTGGATGCCTTATTCAATCTTGGCTGGCAGGACATGGAAGACCGCAAGGAAGAAATAATTAAGTTTTTGAGCGAATAAAAAATCCCTTACTGGGATTTTTTAAGTTTATAGAGTGAATAGGCCAGAATGGTTTTGCCATCGGTTATTTCATTATTGAGAATCATTCTTTCCAACTCAGATATATGAATGCGTTTCACTTTCAGAAATTCATCGGCATCCAAATGCTGAGCAGTATGTTCCAGGTTTCTGGCTATATAAATATATATTTTCTCATGTACTACACCGGGAGAAGTATAGAAACTGCATAATGGCTCAATTTCATGTGCTTTATATCCTGTTTCTTCTTCCAGTTCACGTAAGGCTGCTTCTACAGGATCTTCGTTGTTTTCCAGCATGCCGGCTGGAAGCTCCAGAAGCTGATCACTTACGGCATGACGGTACTGATCGACCAGAAAAGTATTGTCATCGTCATCAAATGCAAGTATGGCTACGGCTCCCGCCAGATGGAGTACATCCCTGTAGCCAGTAGAACCGTCTTCAAACTCAACTTCATTGTGTGTGAAGCGGCATATTCTTCCTTCGTATATTACATTTTCCTTAATAGTTTTGTTCATCCTCATATCACCTTTATGATTTTATCATAAATATTCAGGATTTGTTTCTTTTTTAGTTTATTAAGTAATAAGAAGGCTGAATATGAGTAAAAGCAATGAATTCCAGAAAAATGAGAAATTAGTAAGGTATATTTTCAGAATCAGAAACCATTATGTAATTAACGGTACGCTAAACGATGCTCCAATGCACCCGCTTGTAACAATAATTGATGATATTTTATCTGATATGAATGAAGATGAACGGAATATACTGATAAATGAATATGTCAAAAAGATGCCACGTTACTGGTGGCAGAATTACTATTCCAAATCCCGGTATTACCGAATCAAGGGGAAAGCCCTGAAGAATTTTATTCGTTTAAGTAAATGGTAAGAAATTGAAAAGAGGTCTAAAAAATGATACTATTAGAGTGTAATTTAATTAGATACAATAATGAGCAAAGGGAGGAGTTATCTAAATGTTAAAAGGAATTGCCGCCAGTAGTGGTGTTACAATTGCAAAGGCTTACAAATATGAGACCCCGGCAATTGAAATCGTAAAAAAAGAAGCTGATCCTGAGGTCGAAATCAATAAGTTTGACTTAGCTGTTGCTGACAGCAAACACGATATTGAAACGATCAAGGAAAAGGCTACCGGTAGACTGTCTGACGAAGAACTGGCTATTTTTGATGCACACCTGATGGTTGTTGAAGACCCGGCATTCGGTGATGAAGTCAAGAACATGATTACTAATGACAAGATTAACGCAGAATTCGCCGTTGAAACCGTCGCTAACATGTACATTACAATGTTTGAATCTCTTGATGATGAATACATGAAAGCAAGAGCTGCAGACATCAGAGACGTAACAACCAGAATTAAATATCATCTAGTTGGCATTAAACCAGCAGACTTGTCTCTCATTGACAGTGAATGCATTATTGTTGCTCATGACCTGACACCAAGTGACACTGCACAGCTTGACAAACAGTTTGTTAAGGGCTTTGCAACTGAAATCGGTGGCAGAACATCACATTCAGCTATCATGGCCAGAAGCCTTGAAATTCCTGCAGTTGTTGGTACAAAAGGTATCATGGAAACTGTTAAAAACGGTGACATGATCGTCCTGGATGCTTTAAAGGGTAATGTAATCATCAACCCTGATGATGAAACAATTGCCAAGTACAGAGAAAAAGAAGCTAAATACCTTGCAGAAGTTGTTGCTTTAAAGGCATACAAGGATATGGAAACTATTTCCGTAGACGGGCATAAGATCACATTAGCTGCTAATATCGGTACTCCTGATGATGTTGAAGGTGCTCTGGCAAACGGTGCTGAAGCAGTTGGCTTATACCGTACAGAATTCCTTTATATGAATTCACAGGCTCTTCCTACTGAAGAAGAACAGTTCGTTGCCTACAAGAAGGTTCTGGAAGCAATGAAGGAACATTCAGTAGTAGTAAGAACACTGGATATCGGCGGTGATAAGAAGCTTCCTTATCTGCCAATTGATCCTGAAATGAACCCATTCCTGGGATACAGAGCTATCAGATTATGTCTTGACCGCAAGGATATCTTCAGAACTCAGTTAAGAGCTTTATTAAGAGCCAGCGTTTACGGTCATCTGTGCATCATGTTCCCAATGATCGCTACATTAGATGAATTCAACGCTGCCAAGGCAATGGTATTCGAAGAAAAAGAAAAGCTCGTTGCTGAAGGTATAGCTGTAGCTGATGACATTCAGATCGGTCTGATGATCGAGATTCCAGCCGCTGCTGTTCTGGCTGACCAGTTCGCAAAGGTTGCTGACTTCTTCTCAATCGGTACAAATGACCTGATTCAGTACTCAATGGCTGCTGACAGAATGAGTGAAAAAGTATCATACTTATACCAGCCATTCAACCCATCTCTGCTGAGACTTATCAAGATGACTATCGACGGTGCTCATAAGGAAGGCAAGTGGGTAGGCATGTGCGGAGAAATGGCTGGTGAACCAGATGCTATCAGCGTATTAATGGGTCTTGGTCTGGATGAATTCTCCATGAGTGCTACAAGTATCTTAAGAGCCAGAAAGATTGCTAATTCATTATCTCATGCAGAAATGAAGGAATTAGCTGCTAAGGCAGTAGAATGTTCAACCAGCAGTGAAGTTCTGGATCTTATCCACAGCACAGTTAAATAATTATTGTGATATAAAGAAGGGGATGTGTCGTCAGGATACATCCTCTTTTTTTGAATTTATGGCATAATATTTTAACTATACACAAAAGAAAAAAGGTGTTAAAATTTAACTGCTATGGAGAGTTGGCCGAGCGGTTTAAGGCACCGTCTTGGAAAGGCGGCGTAGTTTAACAGCTACCGTGAGTTCGAATCTCATGCTCTCCGCCATAAAAAATCACGTCTTCTGAAATATCAGAGGACTTTCATTTATATAATTAAATTATCTATAAATAGGGATAATTATCACTACAGAAGAGAATCTCAAAATGATAAAGAAAACACAAACAAAGGTAATAGAAAAAAAACTGAAAGAAAAAAAGATAATTATTGCTTTAATGGCTGTTTTTATCTGCGTGGCAGGCTTCAGCGGTTATAAGATTATTACGATAATGCAGGACTATAATAAAAGCGTAACTGAGTATGAAGGTATCAGTAAGGAAATGGTTAAAAAGCCTGAAAATACTACTCCTGGAGCTGCTGTGGAGAAGAGTTCTTATCTGGAAATCAACTATGCAGGTTTAAAGGAAAAGAACAGTGATTTTGTCTGCTGGCTTGATATTCCGGGGACTAACATCAGTTATCCTGTTGTTCAGGCAAGCAATAACAATGAGTATCTTCATAAGACCTTTGAAGGCCAGTATGTATATGCCGGTGCACTGTTCATGGATTACCGCAACAATTCTGATTTCAGTGACTATAACACTATCATTTACGGTCACCACATGAACAACAATACCATGTTTGCTCAGCTGGACCTTTACTGGAGAGAATCTTTTGGCAAGGAGAACGATAAGTTCTATATTTATACCGATAAGAAAGTCTATGTCTATCAGGTATATGCCTTTATAAATACTTCTTCAACAAGCTATGCATATACTTCATATTTCCCGAACAAACAGGATTATGCTGATTATCTCAATAAGTTGAAGACGGAAGAATATTATGACATGGGAATTACTGCTGACACCAGTAAGCGTGTAGTATCACTGTCTACCTGTCAGGGACAGAATACCGGTAAGAGATATGTGCTTATCGGCATGCTGGACAAAGTTGTAAATCTGTACTAAAAAATCTGTGTGAGAGAGTGGACCCCATTTAGTTCGCAAAAAATAAAAACCTAAGGAAGTGATTTCTCAATCACTTCTTTTTAAGTCTGATTCTCTCAGTGTTGTAAAACTCAATCCAGTCTTCAACTAATGTGATATATTCCTGTAAAGATG
>JAFRLB010000087.1 GCA_017431405.1 Erysipelotrichaceae bacterium
TGTATTTATAATATAAAAAGGGAGTAAATGGATATGGAAGAAAGACAGACTATTACAAAAGAAGCCTTAGTTGAAAAAGCTAAGCAGCTCGCAGAAAGCGACAACACTACAACTGCATTAAAACAGATCAAGGAACTGAAAAAACAGTGGCGTAGACTATCAGGTGAGGAAGAATCCCTGTACGATATGGAAATGAACGATAAGTTCTACGGTTACATCGACGCAATCAATTCAAAGGTTACTGCAGCTTATTCATCAGTTGAAGACAAGAAGAAGGCTTTAATTGAAGAAGCAAAGAAAGCTCTTGAACAGACAAACATGAAAAAAGCAGGCACACTATTCAATGACTTGATGGAAGAATGGAAAGCAGCCGGCAGAGCTGAAAAAGAAACTGATGATGCATTATGGGAAGAATTCAGTGCCATCAGAAATGAATTCCATGATAAGAGAAAAGCTTATTATGAAAACCTGACTGAACAGTTCAATAAGAACAAGGAAGCCAAGGAATCATTAATTGCCAGAATCAAGGAAGCTAACATGATTGAAAACATCAAGGAAAAGACAGCTGCCTTCAATACAATCATGGATGAATGGAAAAAGACAGGAAGCGCTGGCAGAGACAACGATGACAATCTCTGGAAAGAATTCAGTGCTGAAAGAAAAGCATTCTATGCAGCAAGAAATGCATACTATGATAACTTAAAGGAAACATTCGCTGAAAGAACAGAAGCCAAGAAGCAGATCATCGCAGATGCTAAGCTGAATCTGGCAAGAAGCGAATTTACCGATGAAGAAGTTAACAGCATGAAGGCATTACGTAACAAGTGGAAGGAAATTGGAAATGCCGGTAAGGAAAACGAAGAAACCTTATGGCAGGAATTCAACGACGTAATGAAACGTTACTTCGACAACATGAAATTCTACAAACAGTAAGCGGGGTTAAATACCCGCTTATTTTTTTATAGAATATTGGGCAAAAAGATATTAAAATGTGATTAGAAAAATATTTAATAATAAATGGAGGTGCTATATGGAAGCATTACGTCAGGATTGCATAATATGCCATAATCCTCTGAGTTTATATGGCAGTGTGTCAATTAAGAACGGAGTAATGTGCAGAGACTGCGTCAAGAAGATATCCCCTTTCCTTTCTGAAAAGGCATTGGCAGAAATGAATCTGGAAGAAGTACAGCAGCATCTGGATTATCGCCGTAACAATCAGGAAATGTTAAGTAAGAAGAAAATGGAAAAGCTTATTGAGGGAGCTTATTCATTATTCGTAGATGAAAACAGAGAATTCCTTGCCTTATCCAAGAGAGATGATCTTGCTAAGGAAAACGCTGACCTGATACCGGTTAAGGACATCAGGGATGTTGAGATCACCAGAAGCTATCAGGCAGACAAGGAAAACAATGTGGACATTAATCTGTTCATAACTCTCGATAACCCGCAGCTTAAGAGCATCAGAGTAAGGATCAACCCTTTCTCTAACATTGCCAGAGACAGTGAAGAATATTACGATACGATGAAAAAGGCTGCGTTAATTAAGAGAACAATAAAGAAGTTGAATGGAGGTGCACCAAATGAGTAATAAACCAATTTCAAGAAAGAAGAACATTGTCAACGGTAAAGGAACAATCAACAAGAGAGGTTCCGGTTTAAACAGTGACAAGCCAACCAATAAGGAATCAGGTGGAATCCTGAAGAACATCCTTAACAAGGTTCTCAATAATGAAGGAAATGATGAAAATGAGAAGTAACAGACTGAAGAAGATCTTATCCATCTTCCTTGTCTTAGGCATGCTGCTGATGAGCTTAAGCGGCTGTGACCAGGATGATGAAGATATGCACAGAGCCGGTGGCTATGGCTACTATAACAGTAATTCCCAGTATTCAAGACAGTGGAACTTAGCCAATAACACCAAGAAGCTTGACACCGGCGTCTTAGATGGTGCCAGAGCCAAGAGAACAGCCATCAAAGGTAATGGCCAGGATGTCATTACCATCATGGTATTCATGTGTGGTGCCGACCTTGAAAGTAAGGCTGCCATGGCTTCCTATGACTTACAGGAAATGGCCACAGCTACCCTTTCCGATAACGTTAACCTGCTGGTTTATACCGGTGGTACAACCAAGTGGCACATTCAGGGCATTTCAACCCAGGCCAACCAGATCTATAAGGTATTGGGTAACGGACAGATCGACTGTCTGGTAGCTAATGCCGGTAACAGTTCAATGGTAAGCCCTGACACCTTATTAAGTTTCATTGACTGGTCTACGGAAAACTATCCGGCTGACAGATACGGCCTGATCTTCTGGGATCATGGTTCAGGCTCTATTGGCGGTTACGGCTATGACTTGAAGTATCCTAACTCTCCTGCCATGAGCTATGCGGAAATTGACAAGGCCTTAACGGCTTCAAACATCGCTTATGATTTCATCGGCTTTGACTGCTGCTTAATGGCAACTTTGGAAAACGGCTTAATGTTAGCTGAACACGCTGACTACATGATCGCTTCTGAAGAAGCTGAACCAGGCATTGGCTGGTATTATACAAACTGGCTGACCAAGCTTTCACAGAACACTTCAATGAGCACAATTGAAATCGGCAAGAACATCGCTGATGACTTTGTTGAAATGTCTGCTCAGAAGGTTCCTAGTCAGAGCGCTACCCTTTCCGTTGTTGACCTGGCTGAACTGGAATATTCAATTCCATCAAAGTTAACAGCCTTTGCCCAGTCCGCAAACAACATGATCAACAATCAGGAATATCAGACCATCGCCAAGGCAAGAAGTAATACCAGAGAATTTGCAACTTCTCAAGGTGTTGACTTAGTAGACTTAGTCGACATGGCCAGCAGGATCAAGACTGATGAAGCCATGGATCTGACAGCTTCATTATTAAGCTGCATCAAGTATAACAATACATCTACTGACATGAGCAATTCGTATGGCATTTCAATTTACTTCCCATACCGCTCAACCAAGTATGTTAATAATGTATTAAAGAACTACCAGGCAATCGACATGGATGAAGATTACATGGAATGCATCAGAAGCTTTGCCACATATCAGACCAGCGGTCTGGTATCATCAGGCGGCTCTAACAGCCCATATGCATCATTATTAGGCGATTATCCAACCAGCAGTTATTCATCACAGTCATCCGGTGATGCCGTAATGGATCTGTTATCAATGTTCATGGGTGGTGACAGCGGTCAGTCTTCAGGCAATAACTACAGTACCTTACTGTCCTATGGCTTGCAGGCCTTATTAGGCGCCAGAAGCGGTGATTTGAACAGAGTCGCTCAATATGTTGCAGACAATCATTTTGACGCTGATCTGACCTGGAAAGACGGCAAGATCCATCTTACCGATGAACAGTGGGATAAAGTAGACGACCTGAAGCTCAATGTATTCGTCAAGGATGAATATGGCGGATACATCAACTTAGGTACCGATAACGTATTTGAAATCGATGATAACAATAACCTGCTTGAAAGCGGGGGTGATACATGGCTGGCCTTAAGCTGTGATGAAGAAAAGTGGATCGTTGTTCCATACTATTATCTTTCAACCACAACAGGTGAAAATGACAGCTACCGCATTGACGGCAGAATACCTGTATTATTAAACGGTGAAAAGGCAGACTTATTAGTCACCTTCACTGATGAAAAGCCTGAAGGATTCATCTCTGGAGCTACCTACTGTTACGATGACGTTGATGTAGTTGCGAAAAATCTGACTGAATTGACTGATGGCGACGTCCTTGATTTCATCTGTGACTACTATGGTCCTAATGGTGAATTCGTTGACCAGTTCCTGTTCAATGAAGCCTTAACCGTAAACGGTGAGATTCACATTGGCGACATTGACATTTCTGACTATGAAGTAAGTGCAACTTACCAGTTCACTGACCTTTACCAGCAGAACTACTGGACAACCCCAATCAGCCAGCACTAAAAAACAAGCCGTACAGTTATGTACGGCTTTTACTTGAATAAGTTTTTAATTGATTTTATGAACCTGGCTATCAGGTTCTTTTCCTTTGGAATGGTTATCTTCAGATTCTTTTCGTAAATGATCTGATCTTCAACGCTCACTATCAGTTTTCCTGACTGTACCCTTTCCTTTGTATCTGTCTCATAGACATCTTCAAAAGTGGTATATACCTTTACATCTTCATCATATGGAATGTCATAGTAGAGTTCATTGCAGGTAATGTCATAGGTTTCTTCAGAGAACATGTGCTTGAAGGTAACGGTTCCGGCAACTTGCCCTTCCTCCGTTACTTTCTGATAGTCACACCTGTCAGCTACTTCCAGTATCTGACTGGCATCGCCAAAATGAGCCGGTATGCCATCAACACCTAAGCCATGGCATGTTATGACGATGACGGTCATGTCATCATATTCAGCCCACAAGCCAATGCATTGCAGGGCTTCATCGGTATAACCTGTCTTACCGCCAACTAGTCCCGGACAAGGCAGATCTCTTCTTAGAAAACCATTAATGGCTAAGGAAACAAGTTCAATGCCTTCAGGATCCTTTTTGGTAGGATTAGTAGTATGGTACAAGGTAGAAGCTACCTTAACAAATTCATCATTCTGTATGCAGTATTCAACCAGGGTTGCCATGTCACGGCAGGTTGAATAGTGATTGTCATCGTGTAAGCCGGTTGGATTTTCAAAGTGCGTATCCTTCATGCCGATCTCTACAGCCTTGTTATTCATGAGCTTAACAAAGTTATCAATACTGCCGCTCAAGGTAATGGCTAAGGCATTACAGGCATCGGCACCTGATGGCAACATGCAGCCATAGAAAAGATCAGCGACCGTAGCCTTGTCACCTACTGAATAACCGGCTATTGAAGCATCAGCTTCCTTTAAGCCTGCCAACATTTCTTCAGTTATTTCGATTTCCTGGCTGTAGTCCTCATAGAGCTCCATGCAGACGATTACGGTCATTATTTTGGTAAGTGATGCCGGATACATTATTTCCTTGCTGCGCTCGTCTAAAAGCACCACATCATGGGTAATGTCTACCGCATAAACGTAGTCACTTCTTAGCTCAGCCTGAATTGTATAGCCATCTGCCTGAACCACATCTGCATTGGAAAAAACCGCCGTTACGCAGATGAGGCTGACCAGTATGATCTTACTGACTTTTCCTATTAACTCTTTCATTAAAGTTTTCATCAATATAAGATTACACCATTTTAAATTACTTCGCAAAACATTCACAATGAGGCAAAAGAAAAGCTGCCTGAGCAGCTTTCGATTATCCTTCATATAACACCCCATTTACATATAGTGAATGACCATCTAAATTAATGGTTCCATAATTATCCAATGAATCAATGTAACTGTCTGCGGTCAATGTCCAGACTGAACTTTGGGCAATGGTTACACTAACATTGCCGCCTTCATCATTCTGATTGATGGCCCCGGTATATTCACTGTTGGCATTCAGATTAAATACAAGTGATGAAATAGAATCTATTGTGATGTTACCTTCCATGATCTGACTTGTGGCATTCAATGTTACCTTACCGCCATTACTGCCGCTTTTGCCCCAGCCGGCTGCTTCAGCAGTCAGGAAGTCTTTATCAGCGTAAGTGAACGCTACGTTATTCAGATTGATTACGGCTGAAGTGTTACTGACCCAGAACATGCCGCCGTTTAATGATGTGATCGAACCTCCGTCAGCGCTGAATGTTGCCGTACCTACCGCTGCATCACCGCTCATTGACTGATAGATCTTTACTGCCTGATACTTATCAGACTTATCACTGTTTTTCTGAGTATTATTGGCGATCAGTTCAACATTTGTCAATGTGACGCTGTTCTTGCCTTCAATGACAATGCCCTGTGATACATTTGAAACAAGCTTGGTGTCAGTTACATAAACATCTGCGGTACAGTAAATGACTGGTGAGCCTTTACCGTTTGTTTCATAATAGCCGCCGGTAACGTTTTGAGTGCCGCCTCCTCTGTCACTTCTGATGGCAGCGCTTGAATTACCTTGAGTAACAACATTTAAATCTTCAGCGTTGATTGTTCCCCCGCCGGTAACCATTAAGCCGCCAGAGTTATTTGATGTTGTATTAATGACACTGTCAGAAATGCTAATGACAGATCCTTCACCATAACTGAATACGGCATTGGCATGCTTGCCATCGGTATTGATTTCAGAATCAGTAATGGTTATTTCTGTACCCTCTGTAGCGAATACAGCTGAGTTTTCACCATAGAAGTCTGCTTCCTCACTGTCACTGTCACCAGTCTTTGTAACAAGTACGTAACTGTATTCACCGCCTTCTGTAATGACATGTTCGCCATCTTCACTGTTACAGTACTCAGTTAATTCAACTTCCTGCTTTGTCTCTTCCTCCTTTTCAATGTTTTCTGTCTGTTCAGAACTGTTATCTTCAATTGCTTCTTCCTGCTGATTCTGCTGGGTAGCACAGCCAGTCAGTAACATCAGATTAATAAAA
>JAFRLB010000088.1 GCA_017431405.1 Erysipelotrichaceae bacterium
TATAACGAGAAGTTCATGTTCAGAGCTCACAAGGGATTCGTAAACACCAGTGAACAATGGACAAATGGCTCACAACACTAACTCAATGATGTTCTATATCTAACTATGGGAGTAATTTACACAAAACTATTGATGCTAGCTTGGAGTATGAAGAATTACTACATATGCTTAATTAAAAATATAGTTCGTAAAGAACTATATTTTGGTATTTTTTATAGAACAGACTAAAAGTACCTCTAATTAGAAATCTGTGCCATCTTATCTCTGATAATACACTTCCCCATTAATGATTGTCTTAATGACATTGTAATCATTATCCATTATGGCAAAGTCACTCTTTCTGCCTACTTCGATCTTACCTCTGTCTGTAATGCCTAAACAACTTGCTGGGTTTTCAGCATATAACAATCCAACCTGTTCCCTGGTTAAACCACATGTATTATGAGCTCTGTACATCATCTGATTCATTGTATTATTGCCACTTAGAATGTGTCCATCTGTTCTCCAGTTAAAGCCATCTCTTGTAACTACCACTGTACCATCTTCTAATACATTTTCCCCATCCTGTAAACCAGATACACTTGATAAGTCTGTAATACCATAGCAGTTTTCTATTCCCTTAGCCTTTATTACCAGTTTTACCCAGGCAGGATTTACATGATAGCCATCCATGGTGATCTGAGCTTTGATTCTGTCATCCAGCATTATGCCAACAACAGCTGAAGAATCTCTGTGGTGCATAGGCTGGTAGCCATTAAAGATATGTGAACATGTTCTTAAGCCATGATCAGCTGCCTCAATCATCTGTTCAGCAGTACACTTGGTATAACCTGCTTCAGGAATAACTCCTTTAGAAGAAACATATTCTATCCATTCCATTGCTCCCGGTAAATCAGGTGCTACACATATGAAGGCTACATCACTGTAGTCATTACTAACTAACCAGTCAGAATGTTCTCTGGTTGGCATTGGGTATTCCCCGCCTTCCTCAATGTATCTGTCCAAGGTCAGATAGGTACCTTCAAAATGGAACTTCATTAAATCTGCACCTTTTAATTCCTTACGGATTGATCTGATATGTTCTACAGCTTCCTTTTCTTCCTTGAATGAAGTTAGATCCATAGCCAAAGTTGGAAATACCGTAGTAACACCTGTTTCAGGAAGCTTTTCACTTAAGAATTTAACCTGTTCATCTCTTGAACCATAGGCATCTGTTCTGCTTTCATGACCAAAACTTCTCATGAAACCACCGTGGCAATGTGCATCAATGATACCGGCATATAATTCATTACCTTCTGCATCAATTATTTCATCACCACTTAGATCCTTACCTATTTCAAGTATTTCCTTTTCATTAAATCTGACATCAACATCATTAAACTTACCATCGATAAAAACTTTTGCGTTCTTGATAATCATGTTTATGTTTCTCCATTATTTCTGATAGAATACCTTACCGTTTATTATTGTGTTCATGACATTGTAATCATGGTCCATTAAAACTAAATCACTTTTTCTCCCAACTTCAATCTTGCCTCTGTCAGTAATGTTCAGACAGCCAGCCACATTCTCACAATACAGACTACCTAATTCTTCCATTGACAAACCGCATCTGTCTCTGGCCGCTTTCATGATCTGATTTATGGTCATGTTTCCGGAAGCAATGTAGCCGTCTTCGCCATATATGAAACCGTCTTTGGCAATTATCCTACGGCCGTTTATTATGTGTTCACCTTCAGGTAAACCTGACATGTCAGACATGTCTGATACACCATATACATTGTTTATTCCCTTTATCTTCAGAAGAATCTTTACCCAAATCGGATCAACATGGAAACCGTCACAGGTTAACTGAGCCTTTATTCTGTCGTCATACATTACCGCTGCCACTGCCCCGGCTTCCCTGTGATGCATTGCCTTATAGCCATTAAACATGTGGTCAGCCTGACATAAGCCATGATCAGCTGCTTCAAATACATCTTGAGCAGATGCTTCGGTATTACCTACAGTTGGATATACACCTTTTGAAACCATGTAATCACACCAAGGCATGCTGCCTGGTAAGTCAGGTGATACATGGAACAGCTTTACATCACTGTAGTCATCATCTACTAAGTAATCTGTATGTTCCTTACTTGGGTTAACAGCTTCCTTGGTAACATATCTCTTTAAGGAAGGATACAGACCTTCAAACTGAAAATCGCCGATTTCTGCCCCTTTATATTTTCCTCTTAATTCTCTGAGCTTCTTAACTGAAACCTTAACTAATTCATAATCAGTACCTGCCAAAGTAGGAAATACGGTTGTTACACCACACTCGGGCAGTTTCTCAACTATGTATCTGATTCTGTCTTCATAACTGCCCAGTTCATTATCCTCACCGTAATGGAAGTTTCTCTGCCAGCCACCGTGGTTATGACAGTCAATTATTCCGGCATATAAGTATTTGCCATTACCGTCAATTACTTCATCGCCACATAGATCCTTACCTATTTCCGTAATTCCATTTTCATCAAATCTGACATCAACATCATTAAACTTCCCATCAATAAATACTCTGGCGTTTCTGATTATCATGTATTATTTCTCCTTGTATATTTTTGAATCAATAAGCGTTGATTACATTTCCTGTTTGTATGGTGTCTTCAGATAATTCTTAATGAAGAAGAATGAACCGATGTAAAACAGTGTTCCAACCAGCATCATTATTCCTGTAATGAAGAAGAATGTTCTTAAGCCAATGTTTTCAACTAATAAAGTACCCATGAGGTTACCAATGATACCCGCAAAGGCTGCGGTAGAAGATACCATTGTCTGAGCTGTTGAAATCAGTTCCTTTGGTGCCAGGGTAAATACGTATTTAACACTGCTGGCAATAAATAAGCCACTGGCAATGCCGGAGAAAGTTGTTGCGGCAAGTATTCCAGGGAAAGAACTGACATACCTGTATAAAATGGACTGTGCTGCATAACATAATGCTGAAAGAATGATCATGTTACGGTATGAGAACTTCTCTTCCAGTTTATCCGCAAATAACAGTACAGGTATTTCAAAGAAGGCTCTGTAAGCATGCAGTATTCCAATTAACCCCATGTTAGCCCCTACCTCTTTGATGAGGTATGGCTGATAGTTGGTAACGCTCATCTGCGGTATGTACTGAATGATACAGAAGATGATGTAAGCTATGAAATACGGATTGGAAAACAGTTTCTTGAAAGGCAGATTCCTTAAGGAAACTGACTTGGCAGCTGTTACATCATCAACAATTGTTCCTAACTGTATTAACAGCCAGATACATGGCAACATTGACAAACCTAAGAAGTAGAAGGTAAATGTTACGTTCTTCTCAGTAACAATTAACCCTAAGATAAATGACATTATGACATATGATATTGTTCCCCATACTCTGACCTTGCCAAAAGCCGTTTTTTTCTTGTTACAGCCGTCAATTACTGAAGTATCAATTAATGACTGTGACGGACTGATAAATGATCTGAAGATAATTATCAAACCGATTATCAGTATCACGGCTATGTTCTTGATGTTTTCAGCTACTGGAATTAATGCATAAGCCAATGATGTTCCAATAAGACAGACTATTGCTCCTTTTCGACTTGACTGCATCTTATCCGAAATGATACCGCCAATTGGTGAGGCAATAATTGCCACAATTGAACACATGGTATTGATCATACCTACCTGGGTTATTGAAAAGCCTCTTGATTCCAGGAAAATGGTCAAGAAATTCATGAAAGCTGTCGCTAGACAGAAAAAGAATTCGATTCCCGCAAATATTAAAAAGTGTTTTTTCATTCATATTCCTCCCTGAACGAGTCATTAAACCAAATCAAGATTTGGTTTACACATTCTGAATTAACTACTGCCTTTTTAATGTATTTAAGTCCCACAGCACATCAGATGTAAATTCATTAACATCCCTTATGCCGGTAAATGACATCATGTAACGCAGTTCATCATTCATCTTACTGATATAAGAAACTACCCCTTCAATACCGTTTTCATATAAGGCCGGCCGGAATGCCCTGCCCACACTTACTGCATCTGCGCCTAAACATATGCACTTGAATGCGTCACTGCCTGTAGCTATGCCGCAATCCACAAAGATCTTAATGCCTGAATCTGCCAATGCTTTCTTTATTTCCGGTAAAATCATGATTGGCGGTAAAGCCCCAGGTAATCTACCATGGTGATGGCTTACTACTATTGCCTTAACACCTGCTTCAGCACACTTTAAGGCATCCTGTACACTTAATACCCCTTTTATGACAAATGGCAGATCTGTATATTCAACATATGCCTTTATGTCTTCAAGACTTTGCTTATCCATTAGTTCACCGGCACAGACATCATAGCCATTCAAGCCAAAGATGTGGTCAATGTCCATGCCAACCGCTAAGGCACCGTTATCTGCCGCATATCTTAACTGGGAAAAGATCTTATCCTTGTCGGCATAAGGTTTTACGATTCTGATCGTTGAAGAATTTACATTCAGTATTTCCTGAAATTCTTCATTCTCAATCATCCCAATCCAGTTAACCACATTAAGTTTTTCGGCAGCCTTACTGTACTCAATAAGCCCATTCTCTCTTCCTTCACCCATTGACTTCATATGCGAGAATGCCGGTAACATGATTGGACTGGCAAACGTCTTGCCAAACAGTTCCATGGAAGTATCGGCCACAAATGAATCAATCAGCCTCTGTTCAACCACAAACCTTTCAAAATACTCCCTGGTTATTTCATTAGTGTCTTTCATAATTACTATCCTTCAGTCTTACTTCTTAAGTAATTAACCCCATTACGTAAGTCTTCCAGATAATCCTCATTGGAATTATCCTGACAGATGATCACACCGTATTCACTTAAATTAAGTCCCGGTAATAACTCAATTACTTCATCAGTCCTTACCACACCCTTACCTACGGCAGTAAAGGAGTTTCTTCTGATCTCAGGGCCAAATTCCCTGATAAGGTCCTTGAAATGAATTGAGTTTACTCTGTTCTGGTATTTGTTAATGAATTCAACCGGATCTTCACCCGCAAAGGTTATCCAGCCGATATCAGGCTGTAGCTTCATGTCCGGACACATCAACATTAAGGTGTCTATTAATGAGAGATTAATGAATCTGGCAAATTCATTTTCATGCGGATGATAGATGACGTTAACATCAATGTCATCTACTTCATACAGTATTCTGTTAAAAAAGAAGGCATCACGCTGCAAGTCTTCCGGATTACTCATTGAGCCATCCGCAAAGACAAAGTTTCTGATCCCGGCTTCTTCATAAAGCTTTCTCATGCCCTGACCTACTTCATAAGGGTCAGATTCCTTATTGAAAACGACATGTACTGAATTGATTTCAATACCTGTCTGTCTGATTTCTTCCTTAATATCAATTAACTGCTGATAATCCCAGATCAGATTTGGGTATTTTGGATTCTGGTTCTTACCTGCTTCTTCGCAGTTAACCATTGGCTCAAAGCTTTCAAAACCAAGTTCCCTTATTGTCTTCATTGCTTCGGTAATGCCATTACCTAAGACAAAACGTAAGCCATATGCGTTTAAACCAATTTTATATTTCATATCTTGTTCCTCCTGACACTTTCAACAGCCTTTTTCCATAAATTACGTTTGGCTGTTCTTGTTTCTTCATTCATCTGCGGTTCATAACTGCTTCTGTTAATGTTCTCAAAGACAGTTTCCTCATAAATGCCCTTGCTTAAGCCGGCCATGTAGGCTGCCCCAATGCAGGAGAGTTCTTCTACATCAGGAACCAGTAACTTACAGTTCAGCATGTCACTTTGAAACTGCATCAGATATTTATCACGGGTTGCCCCACCGTCTACTCTTAATTCAGTTACGGATACTCCCGCATTATTAACCATTGTTTCTACTACGTCAGTGATCTGATGAGCAATAGAATCTTCAGCTGCTCTTACTACTTCATTCTTACCGGTTGTTCTGCTCATGAAGCAGATAGAAGCCTTGGCACTGGTATCCCAATGTGGGGCACCTAGGCCACTGAAAGCCGGTACAAGTACCGTTACATCATCAGGATTGGCCAGTTTAGCCAGCTTACCGCTTTCCTTGGCATCATAAATAAGTTTCAGATCATCCTTCAGCCAGGTAATTACCGCACAGCTGAAAGTTACATTGCCTTCCAATACATAATAGATCTGACCATTTCTTTTCCAGGCAACACAGGCCGCAATGCCATCACACATTACCGGTTTTGTACCGACATTCATCATGATTGAAGAACCGGTACCGTAGGTTGCCTTGATCATGCCTTCCTTATGGCAACCCTGACCAAATAAAGCGGCATGAGAGTCACCCATCATGGCACTGACAGTAACCTTATTCTCAAAATAACCTTCCAGATCAGTACACCCGAAACATTCATCAGATGCACATATTACAGGTAATGAGTCCAGGGAAATACCAAACCTGTTACATATCTCCCTGCTCCAGCATAACTTCTCCAAGTCCATTAACATGGTTCTGGAAGCATTTGAAACATCGGTCTTAAATTCACCGGTTAACTTGAACAGTAACCAGCTGTCAATTGTCCCAAAACATAACTCACCATTTTCATTTAAAGCCCTTGCTTCAGAAACATTATTCAGTATCCAGCTCATCTTTGGCCCGGCATAATATGGCGAATAGTTCAAACCGGTTATTTCATTAACCTTCTTACCAAACCCATCAACATTCAATTTCTGACACAGTTCTTCGGCCCTGGCACATTGCCAGACAATGGCATTATATACAGGTTTCCCTGTTTTTTTATTCCAGGCAACCGTTGTTTCACGCTGATTGCTGATGCCGATGGTAACGACGTCATTTTTATCAATGCCGTTTTTTTCTATTACTTCCTTTATGCAGCTGACTGTATTATTCCAGATCTCCTCTGGGTCATGTTCAACATAGTTATTGCTTAGTATTATCTGTCTGTGTGGTCTGTCAGTTCTGCCGATTATCTTACCTTGTTCATCAAATAATAAGACCTTTGTTCCCTGAGTACTCTGATCTATGCCTATAACATACTTCATATAACTATTCCTTCTGATCATCAGTTACTTCAAAGATCATGGCATCGTATTTCTTATCCTTAGGTCCATCCCATATCCTGTTACGGTAATAGGTAAACCTTACACCATCCTTTTCATACTGACGGTCAAAGATGCCATCAGGCACTACCTTTCTTAACAAGCAGAAACATGCTCTGCCTTCATTAAGATCCAGGGCATCCTGCCAGCCCATGTCCTTTAATACCTGGGTAAAGGAATCCAGGTTAGGACTTCTTCTCAAGTGACATGGCTTGCCATTGTATTCATCGATAGGTGCCCTCTTATCTTCATATGGCTTATACAGCAAAGTACCGGCATCAGGATTCTTAAACAGAATGTATTCAGCCATTTCCAGATACTTATCAACATAAGAAGCATCATGTAAGCCATTACCGGCTGCTAAGATGTCGTAATCCTTACGGTAAGAAGCCCATCTCTTCAAATTACGGTAGCTTCTTTCAACACTGATGCGGCTGTCAAAGAAATTACCGTTTAATTCATCACCACAGAACAGTATTCTGCTCTTTCTGTCCAAAAACTGTAATGATCCCGGGCAATGCTCATCTATTAACATTACTTCCAGCTCCCTGCCCTTTAAGTTAAAGATGTCACCATCTTCCAAGAAAACGACCGGGTAGTCACCTGGGAAGCCAAGAGCTTCATGTTCAGGAGCCAGTCTATGTGAATAGGTCTGTTTGGACATGTAGGTAACGTCAAACAGGTAGTTATTCATTGTATGGTCAGAATGAAAATGAGTATTAACGATTCTGTATAACGGCTTTTCAGGACAAAGTGACTGACAGAATGCCCTTAAGTCACCTACACCATTACCGCCATCAATGCACAGCAATTCATCATCACCTTCAAGCACATAGGTATAGTCGCCATTGCTTAAAACCTGCCATACGCCATCAGTAACCTTCTTAGCCTTGAAATAAGGTTCACTGCGTAATCTGATATCGCCTTCTTCATCCATGAGATACTCACTGGAGTATTCCGGAACTTCTATTGCCTTCATGTTGCGTTTCCACTTCAAGCCGCTCATCTTTCTACCTCCATATTATTATTGTTATAAATATCTTAATTATATTTTACATTTATTGTTTCAATTTGTCTCATATATGTACCGCTAAAACGCCATTTGTTATATAATTTATTATATAAATCTATCATTTAATATAATCATTGAGCTGTTTTGAAACTATAAAGCTGTCGTAATCTGACAGAAGCAATATAGAAGGAGAAATCATGAACGCTAAACAACTTAAGAACAAGGCAAATGTATTACGCGGTGATGTTCTCGATGTCATTTACAAGGCCAATACCGGTCACATTGGAGGAGATTACAGTGTAATAGACATTCTTACCTGTCTTTACAATGAAGTAATGAACATTTCCCCTGAAACCGTAAATGATCCAGACAGAGACCGTTTCATCATGAGCAAGGGACATTCAGTTGAAGCTCTTTACGCTGTCTTAGCTGACCGGGGCTTCTTTTCAATGGAAGAGTACAAAAACACCTTCTCAAAGCTGGGCAGTAAGTTCATTGGCCATCCAAACAATGAATTACCTGGCATAGAAATGAATACCGGTTCATTAGGCCATGGCTTGCCGGTTGGTGTCGGCATGGCATTGGCTGGCAAACTTGACAACAGGGACTATCGGGTCTATGTAGTTACAGGCGATGGTGAACTGGCTGAAGGTTCCTTATGGGAAGCTTTCCAGTCAGCCGTACATTACAAACTTGATAACTTAATTGCCATCATTGACCGTAATGGCTTACAGATAAGCGGTACTACTGAAGAAGTAATGGCTTCAGGTGACATGGCTGAAAAGTTAAAAACATTCGGTTGGGACGTAGTTGATGTTAAAAACGGCAATGACACTGCTGAACTATTGGAAGCCTTTGAGCATTGTAAGAAAAAGGAAGGCAAGCCACATGTCATTGTTGCCCATACTACCAAGGGCTCAGGAGTTTCCTTCATGGAAAACAAGGCAGCCTGGCATCATCATGTGCCTACCGAGGAACAATACCTCAAGGCTAAGGAAGAACTGAAAGGACAGGTGCAATAACATGGCAGTAACAAATCGTCAGATAATCGCCGATGTACTTACCGAAGCAGCCTATAAAGATAAGGACATTCTGGTCTTATGCAGTGATTCACGTGGCTCAGGTTCTATGACCGGTTTCTTTGAAACCCACCCTGCCCAGGCTATTGAAGTTGGCATTGCCGAACAGGATCTGGTATCCATATCAGCCGGTTTGGCTAGTTGCGGCAAGAAACCATATGCCGTATCCCCTGCCTCATTCTTATCAAGCCGCAGCGTTGAACAGATTAAGATAGATGTCTGTTACTCAAGAACAAACGTAAAGCTTATCGGCATCAGCGGTGGTGTCAGTTATGGCGCCTTGGGTATGAGTCATCATGGGGCCCAGGACATTGCCATGATAAGCGCCATACCAAACATCAGAGTATACATACCTTCTGACCAGTATGAAACCAGATTCTTAATGCAGCAGATGGTAAAGGACAATGAAGCAGCCTACATCAGGGTTTCCAGAAATCCTTCAGAAGATGTATATGCCGCTGATACACAATTCGAATTCAACAAGGCAAAGACAGTATGTGAAGGAAATGATGCAACGATCATTGCCTGCGGGGAATTTGTATCAACAGCCAAAAAAGCTGCCGGTTTACTTAAGGAAAAAGGCATTAATGTCAGAGTACTGGACATGTACTGCATTAAGCCTATAGATAAGGAAACCATCATTAAGGCAGCCGGTGAAACAGGAAACATCATTACCATAGAAGAGCATTCAGTTATCGGGGGCTTAGGATCAATGGTAGCCTCAGTTGTTACTGAAAACTGTCCGTGCAAGATGAAAATACTTGGCTTACCGGATGAGGAATTAATCTGCGGCAGCCAGACAGAAATATTTGAACATGAAAATCTGACACCTCAGGGCGTGGCAGATGAAGTCATAAAACTTATTAAAAAATAGAAGGAGAAACATAATGGCTAAACAAACTTTTGGAGTTATCGTATCAACAAGAAGCTTCTTCCCTTCCAGCTTGGTTAAGGGAGCCAGAGAAGGAATCAAGAAAGTATTAAAGAAATTAGGGCACAATTACATCATGGTTTCCGAAAAGGATACCGAATACGGTGCCGTACTAACCTATGATGAAGCTAAGACATGTGCCAACCTGTTTAAGAAACACGCCGATGAGATTTCAGGCATAATCGTTGTACTACCAAACTTCGGTGAAGAACTAGGTATCGCAGAAGCAATCTCATTATCAAAGCTGAATGTTCCAATCTTAATTCAGGCTTGCGATGATGATTTTGACAAACTGGACATGGCACACAGAAGAGATGCCTTCTGCGGCAAGATCTCTTTATGTAACAACCTCTATCAGCGTAACATACCATTCACCTTGACTAAGAATCACACCTGCCGTTTGGACAGTAAGGACTTTGAAGAAGACGTAATCAAGTTTGCGGCTGTATGTAATGTCGTTCAGGGTATTAAGACATCCCGTATTGCGATGTTAGGCGCCAGACCTGTAGCTTTCAATACTGTCAGATTCTCAGAAAAGATCTTACAGAAATACGGCATTGCCGTTCAGACCGTCGACTTCAGTGAAGTAATCTTTGAAGCAATGAACTACAAGGATGAAAAGAAAGTAGCTGCCAAGGTTAAGGAAATCAGAGAATATGGTGAAGTTGCTCCATTCATTTCTGATGAATTATTAACCAGGCAGGCTAAATTATGCTTAGCCATTGAAGAAAAGGTTGAAGCATATCAGTGTAACGCTTCTACCGTACAGTGCTGGGACAGTGTTGAAAATAACTATGGATGCGCTACATGCTTAGCCATGAGCATGATGGGAGACAAGGGTAAGCCATCAGCCTGTGAAAGTGATATTACCGGTGCAGTATCAATGTTAGCTGCTTACCTGGCAACAGACAGTGCCCCTGCCTTAATGGACTGGAACAACAACATCAGAGAAGACCGCAACGCCTGCATCTGCCTGCACTGTTCTAACTTCCCTAAGAGCTTCTTCCAGAAAGACAACATTGAAATTGAATGTCTCGATGTCTTAGGTTCTACCTTAGGCAAGCCAAACTGCTTCGGTGCCTGCAAGGGTCAGGTAGCCGGTGGCGACATGACATTCTTCAGAGTAACCACTGATGATCAGAAAGGCGTCATGAAAGCCTATGTCGGTGAAGGAAGATTTGAAGAGGAAGAAGTCAGAACCAAGGGTGGTGTAGCCAACTGCAAGGTTGAAGGTTTACAGGACTTATTAAAGTACATCTGTAAGAACGGTTATGAACACCATGTATGTTTCGTAAGAGGACATGTAGCTGATATCCTTGAAGAAGCATTCACAACCTATTTAGGTGTTGAAGTATACAGACATAATTAATATACGCTATCAAAAAAGTCATAATTATCTACATGGTAATTATGACTTTTTTATTCTGTTGTTTATCTTCATTAATTTCCTTGTTCAGCAATTAAAGAGAAATGCTTAATTTTTACATTACTTCATTTGATTTTATAGGTAAGATGCATTTCCTGGTTTTGATTACACATCTGTTGAATGACTGTTTTTGTGTAAAAACACGCTTTTAGTAATCAAAGCAATAAGTTATTCTCTAAAAGGAAATTAATGACACCAACTTGAATTATGCCATCGTTATCAACTCTCGGTTTCATATATCCATTAACCACTATTATCTTTCTGAACGAATCATTGATGGTCTTTAATGACCTCTTTTCCTGAATGGCTTTTTCTGCGTTCGATATTTCATACGCTGATTGAATATAGTAACGTTCACTACCCCGATTTACAATAAAGTCTACCTCATAGTCAACACGAATTGTTTTATGGTTTTCATCTTTCCCATATACTTCAACAACACCAACATCCACTCTATAACCTCTGGCAATCAGTTCGTTATAAATAATGTTTTCAAGAATATGACCTTCATCGATTTGTCTGAAATTCAGTCTGGCATTTCTTAAACCAATATCTTCAAAATATATTTTATACGGAGAATTAATATATCTTTTACCTTTCACATCATATCGTTGTGCTTTTGAAATAATATACGCATCCTCAAGATACTCAATATATGAAGAAATTGTATTATGAGAAAATGAAATCTTGTGTTCTGACTTAAAAGTATTTTCAAGCTTTGTTGGGTTAGTTAATGATCCTATTCCCGAGGCAAGAACGTCGACAAGATCATCAAGTTTATCTTCGTTCCTTAATCCATTTCTATCTTTTACATCAGTTAAGTAAGTTGTTTTAAATAGATTAGTAAGATACTCCTGCTTGGACTCTACAGTTTTATATGAAAAAACCAATGGCATTCCGCCATAATTAACAAAATCATCCCATGCCTCATCTCTATCATCATATATCGTCATAACCTCCGCAAATCGAAGTGGATGTATATGTATAACATCACCACGTCCTCTGAACTCAGTAACAATATCTGAAGATAAGAATTTTGAATTACTTCCAGTTACATATATGTCAGTGTTTTTTAATAACATCAGGCCATTTAATACTTCAATAAAGCTGTCCATCATCTGAACTTCATCAATAATGACATAATTAATATCGCCATCAACAAGCTTTCCCTTTATATACTCATAGGTGTATTTTGAGTTTCTGTATTTTATGTTTTCAAACCCCTCCATAGAAATCTGAATAATGTGATCTGGTGTAACGCCACTTTTTAATAAAAACTCTGTATACAAAACGTTTATTAAAAATGATTTCCCTGATCTTCTTATACCGGTAATAACCTTAATCAGCCCATTATTCTTGCGTTCTATTAGTTTATTTAAGTACAGATCTCTATTAATTTTCATTTTATCTCCTTTTTTTGTGTGTGCACACAATTTTGGTAGTTACATTATAACATTGTGTTGATTTCTATTCAATTAATATCCTGTGAAAAAGCAATTATTCATCAATATACCCTTAACTGATTAGTTCCATTTTCCCTACATCTTATGTACATTTTTAAAATTCATTATGATTTGCGCACGCAACACAAAAGCAGCATTTCTGCTGCTTGTAATCTAATTAGTGTGTTTTCATAACGATGGTTCTAATTACCGCATAATAATTATGCCATTAGCTGTTAATGTTTCGCTCTCTCAGCTTCTCTCCAGTTATCCTGGTAGCCTCCCATTAAATCCACAAATCGTTTTGCGGTTAAGTGCGGTCTGGTAATGGCAGAGCCGACAACCACTGCATCAGCCCCCAGATACAGACATTTTACGGCATCTTCAGGAGTATAAATATGGCCTTCCATGACCATGAATACCTTATCACTGAAATCACGGCACATTCTGGCAAACTCTCTTAAGTCCGGTGATTCAATGTGCTTTGTTTCTTCCGTATAGCCATATAATGTTGGTCCAACAATGTCTGCCCCATTTTCTACGGCATGCCTGGCTTCTTCATAGTTTGATACATCCGCAAAGAACAGTGCCTCAGGTATTTCCTTTTTGGCTTGGGCTAATAAATCCCAGGCAATGGTACCTTCATGAGTTTTCTGACTTGTACAGTCAAGTGCGATTATTTCGGCCCCTGCTTCCCATATTTCTCTTACTTCCTTCATCGTTGGGGTAATGAATACATCGGTATCATCATGCCATACCTTGTATAAGCCAATCAAAGGTAATTCAGGAACTGCCTTTTTAATGTCTCTGATCTGTTCAGGTGAATTGGCTCTTAAACCTTTTGCCCCTGCCCACCTGGCTGCCTTGGCCATTAATACGACAATGTCATCAGAATAGATTGGGTCATCTTTCTGTACCTGGCAGGATACGATCAGGCCACCCTTCATTGATTCAAGTATCTGTTTTTTCTTTTCGTTATTCATATCTTTTCTCCTGTTTAGATGTTTGGTTTGTTTTCCATTTTTATTCCTTCCAGTAACTTATCCAGCTTTTCTTCCGGATACTTACTGCATCTGATGTCCTTGCTTAAGATCATGGTGTATCTGTTCTCTGTATCAAACTTCTTCCACTCTGGAATACATTCATTATTTGGGTCCCCGTTTGAGGCAAAGCTTACCCAAGCAGCTGACACTTCACTTTCCAGTTTGGAAGTATACTCAGAACACAGTGATTCATCATATACCGTATTACACAAGGCAAACGGCACTTCACTGGTATGCTGGCTCATCATGCCGCCATATAATGTAGACTCATAGGCAAAGATGTAATTGTATACCGGTGCCTTATTTGCTTTTGCCTTGGCTAAGGCATAGACATTTGAATCAGGTCTGAACATTCTGTCTATTTCAACACTGTAGACCGGATCAAATTCAGGATAGGCTTCCTTAAAGGCTTTTAATATGCCATCGGTCTTATCACCAAATACTTCATAAGCAATCCTATATCTTTCTTCATCACTCAGTTTTTTCTTATTGCCAAAGACTTTCTTAGCCGGGAATTCTACCAGACAGGTACCGATCATTAACGGCTTATCAGCTACCCCTTCCCAGTCATTGAAAGCCAATGGATTACCGACATAGTAGTCATTAGCCTTTGGACCCCAGTTACTGTGATAATCCATGTCCAATTCTGTATATACTTCCTTAACAACGTCTTCAACCTTTTCATATTGCATTGTCTCAATGTCTTCTACATTATTCTCACTAAGCCCAAGTCTCTGACATATGATCTTTCCCGCCTCAGTTCTCTTATCACTAGGTTGTAGCTCTGAAGTAACACCACTTTCAATGATGGCCTTCTTAAACAGATCCCTGGCATCCGGGCAGTTAAGCACTGAAGACACCTTGGCCCCACCGCCTGACTGACCGAATATGGTCACATTATCCTTATCGCCACCAAAACGTTCAATGTTATCTCTGACCCATCGCAATGCCTGAACAATGTCTTCAATACCGGCATTGGCAGAATTATGATACTTATCACTTACCGCTGAAAGATCCAGGAAACCATTCATGTTCAAACGATGATTTATCGTAACAACAACCACATCATGTCTGTCAGCCAGATTATAGCCTTCATAGTAGTAAAACTGACTTGCACAGCCGCCATGGAAACCACCGCCGTGAATATAGAACATTATCGGTTTTCTTACCTCACTGTTAATGCTCTTAGTCCAGACATTTAAGAACTGGCAATGTTCATTCATGGCCACATAACGCTTTGGATCAACAATGCCCGGCCCTGGTGACTTTTCTCTTAAGGAATGGCCAAAGTTCATTGCCTGGTAACCATAATTAAGCGCGTCTCTTATTCCTTCCCATTTGTCCGGTTCTTCAGGAGAACAGAATCTCTTGGCCTTGGCATATTCTATGCCTCTGAAGCAGAATACATCATCATCCTGATAACCTCTCAGTTTTCCATATTTGGTTTCAACTACCGGAAAATCTTCTTCACAGCGAAATACCTTACGTTCCTTTAAGCGCATTTTTCTACCTCCTGTCAGTTAATATCACAATATTTTATTTATATACTTTACTTTATTCAATTATAACATATGTATATACTTTTATTTTTATTTATAGTACAAGAAAATCTTTTAATATTTAGCATAATTATGCTAAAATATATCAAAGGAGGGATTATTATGGATAAGATAAGGCCTGTTTCCGATCTGCGAAATAACTTCGCTGAGATATCCCGTCAGGTACACGAAACAAAAGAACCTGTTTTTTTAACTAACAATGGTTTTGGGGACATGATTGTTTTAAGCATGGAAGCATATGAGGAACTAAGATTTGAAAGTGAAGTATACTTTAAACTGAAAGAAGCAGAGTTAGTCAGAAAAAACGGAGGTAAAACTTATACTGCCAAAGAGGCGCTGAAACTGGTTAAGGAGTCCATTAAATAACTGATGTATCAAGTTGTTTTTTTAGAGACGGCTATTACGGACATGCAGGAAATAGTTTCATATATTGCCAATGTGCTACATAATCCTGAAGCAGCTGATAAACTGGCTAACAGATTAATTGAAGCACCTGAAAGCATTCGTGAATTCCCCTATTCTCACCCAGTTTATATACCCCTCAAACCATTAAAGCACGAATACCGCAGACTATACATTAGCAACTACACAATGTATTACATCATAGATGAAAAAACTAAAACCATCAGCATCGAAAGAGTGATTTACTCAAGTAGAAGCATTGCTGATGAATTATAAGATAAGCACATAAAAACAACCGGCCACAGTCAATAGCTGACTGCTCCGGTTGTTTATTCTTTTTTTATACAGTGCTCAACACTATCAGTAACAAGCCCGTAAAGTAAGTAAGGCTGTTGGCTCTTATCAGCCATATATTATCACCTAAAACAAACTTATATGTTACTAAAATCATGTCAGATATCATAAACAGAACTGAGCCAATGCCCATCATCACATAGTTTGTGCCCGGCAATAACATGGCCATTGCCATGCCCGTCATGCCATGAGTAAATATGCTCATGAGGTAGAAAGTCATTGGTATGCGCATCTTACCAAGCTTGAATGTTTCCGGTTTGAATTTACAGGCCAATATGAACAACAGAATCATTATCCCACTTACCGCAAATGCCCAGCCAAAATCCCTTAAGTGCAGGCCATGATCTTTCATTACGGCCACTTCAAAAAGTGTGAAGCAAACATTACCTGCCAGAAAGAAGTCGCCACCCCTGCCGAAATCAAACACCAGGAATATGTCACCAAGCCAGGCAAAAAACAGTGCGGCCATTAACAGCGTCTGATAACTGGTAAACTCATATTTCCTTACGAAGGTAACTATTCCCAGTACGAGATACATTGTGGCCATCAGATACTTGTTTAAGGCCCTGTACAGTTTCTTATCAGAAAATCTGGTGAAGAAATAGCAGAATAAGGCCACAAGATAAACTATCACAAACAATGTCATAACTATTACCAATTATTTTCATGACAAAAACACATTCAACTGTCTTATGTATTTCTGTAAGCTTCCCTTTACTTTATAATAGATTATTCAGCATCTATATTGAAATAGATTTTACAAATAATCTCTTAAAAAGCTGTATATTCACATATAATCTTTGTTAATTTAAAAAGACGGTTTAACCGTCTTCAATATCTTATTTGGATTTTAATTATTTACTTTCTTAGATACTACTGCACTTAGATATGACAGTATGCACATTACTATGATGACAATGATTGCCAGGTTATAGGAAGAAGTAAAGTCATACATGTAGCCAATGGCTGACAAGGCAAAGGCATTGGTAACATTACCGCCAAATACCACAATTGGATAAGTGATCTTGTAATTGTCTACACCAAATGTTTCCCTTACCAGTAAAGGAGCTATTACAGCTGTAATGGAATAGACAAAGCCCAGTGTTACAGCCCCGGCGAACAGTACAGGAGCATTACTACCGATGAGTAATAATACACAGCCTGATACAACGATACAGCACATTATGAGTAATGATTTCATTGTGCCAATTACGTCAACCATTCTGCCGGCAATTAGCTTACTGACAATATTACCAACCATGCAGGCACTTACCATTAACGGCCCTACTGAACCAAACCCACGGCTGATGGCCAGATTGTTCAAGTGCTGAGGCAAGCCAAGAGTAAACTGAATCAGGGTAAGTACCAAGAAGCCTGAAATGAATCCTACGGTAAGGAAATTAAACTGTTTCTTTTCTCCTTCATCATTTGTTTCTCTGAAAGTAAACTTACATAGTAAACCTGGAATATTAAGCACAACATCTAATACAGCCATGACCATGAAGGCCATTCTCCAGCCAGCCGCATTGATAATGGCCGCAAATGTCGGTGAAAGAACTGCCCCGGCAATGCCGCTGAAGCTGAATACTATGCCGGTTATTGAACCAATGTTACTGTCAAAGTTATTACTTATTAACAAGGAGATCATAACTACCGAATAAGCGCAGCAGCCAAGTCCTACCATCAGTGAACTTACATATAAAACCACCAGGGAATTTGATAAACCTAAACCAACAACACCTAATGCAGAAACTATCAGCGAAATGAGATATACCTTCTTGTAATTGGCATTATTGACGATTTTGGAAAGGATCATCGAACCAACTGCTATTGAAAAAGTAATGATGGTAGAAAACATGGATACTTCTCCCTGCGATATGTTCAAAGCATCCGCAATAGGATTAAAGAACACACCTACCGAGTTTACAAACAGACCAATGGATGTACTAGCCATGCCGCATAGTGCTACTATTTTCAATATGTCATTCTTCTTCATGCTAAATCACCATTCCTATTCAACGATATTATATTACAGGAATTATCATGTTTATGACATTCATTTTGACTGTTTCCCCTTATTATTTCTACAAGCGTTGACTAGGTCATTTAAATGCCCTATAATCTTATTGGGGTGATTTAATGAACATTCATACTTATTTATCTACAAGTGAAAGCAGTCTTTACAAGCTTGCCAAGCAATGTGGCGTACAATATACCACATTAAAGGAACTCGTTGCTGGCAAAAGGAAAATAGAAAACCTTCCAGGAAAAACAATTCTGAGTTTAGCCAGAGGAATTGGCTGTTCCATGGAAGATATAATGAACATGGAATTCAGCAATGATACTATTTCCATTACGTCCTATGCTACAAAGAGTGACTATTACAAATACATGCTTAAGAATTACAAAAATGTTATTCTCGCATTTGACAGTGCCTTGGAATTTTACAAACTGTCTAATGATAATTCCAGTAGAAAAGTTTACTGTTATTCAGTCAGTGCCTTACCAGAGCCATTCATTCCTGTGATCGTAAACAATTTCTCAAATATAGACTATCAGACACACGATAATATTCTGGTAACATCAATTGATCAGACCTTTAATGATTTGATTGCAGACGACAACAGTGATACTCAGCCAATTTATGAGGCTCTTAATCACTATTATTACGAACACGACAACAGTTTTGAGAGTCTTAATATCTTGCCTCAAAACTCTGACAGATTTTTAAAACTGGCAGAGGAGAGTCTTGAATACTATGCAGAAGGTTAATGATTTAATTAATGATTACTCTACCTTCTACAAAATAATGAGTACTATAGAAGCCAGTAAGTTGCCTGTAGTTTTCAAAGGGGCTCTGGTACTCAGACAAGCCATTAAAAATTCAATATATTCTAGACAAACAAAAGATATAGATTGTGACTGGATAGGTTCGCCTCCAACACCTGAAAAAATAGAAGAGTTACTAAACAACTGTTTCACAGGCACTGTGCCAAGCATATCTTTTAAGCTCAGCAGACCATATGTAATCGGAAGGCAATCAGCTGGTTTTAACATATATGCTGATAATTCGCTGCTAACCACAATGGATATGAGTATTAAACCAGTCACTTCCAACTGTATGTATTATGTTGGAGAATCATCTTTTCCAGGCTATACCCTTTCAAACATACTAAGTGACAAAATCTATGTTCTTTCCACTGACAAAAAATTCCGTAGAATTAAGGACTTAATTGACATTTACTGTATTATTTCAAGTCATAGTATAGATACAAGTACTATTTTTATGGAACTAGAAAGCAAACAAAGAGAATTAGCTGATTTTAATGCATTCCTTAACCGTAAAGATGAAATAGAGCACGCATATAACAGATTCAAAGGCATGGATAATAAACCTGACTTTAAGGAAATATATCAAACAGTATTTGAATTCATTCAGGTATTTTTACCAAACAAATAAAGAGGCAAAAGCCTCTTTGTTTTATTTTTACTCCAACGTGATTATCTGACCGGCAATAACCTGATCTATCAGACTTTGCGCCTTGTTAACATCACTGCTGTCAACGATGAACACGCTGTACAGCTGACCTGATGCAGCGCCCATGGCATAACTTGTCCGCATGTCCGCATATCCGCTTAAGCCAAACTGATTAATGTTCCAGGTTGCCATGTCATCAAGCTGCATCTGTACCAATGCATAGATCTGGTTGATGTTCAGATCTGTTGCGAATGTTCCTTCAACTGCCTTCAGTAAATCAGTAACATGAGTAATTACACTTACCGAAGTAACCTTGTTGATGATTTCCTTCAAAACCATTGCCTGATGCTGGTTTCTCATTTCATCACCGGTAACTCCAGCCTCTTCGTTATAATACTTTCTTTCACGGCAGTATGTTAAAGCTGCTGCTCCATCAAGATGCAGGTCACCAACTTCAAAGGTGTACTCCCTGTAAACGTGATTGCCGTTTTCATCCGGCACATAGTTCTCAAATGTTGTTTCAAAATAATACGGGTTATAAATGTCTATGCCGCCTAATGCATCAACAACATTGATCAGGGATGCGAAATTCAGTCTGACAAAGTAGTTTATATCTACATCCATGAAATAACTTACCGTTTCGATCCAGTCGCTTATGCCATAAACTGTGGCATGAGTAAGCTTATCCATGGCATAGTATTCACCCCATAAAGGAACATATGAATCTCTTGGTATGGTTATGATTAGCACCTGCTTGGTTGTAGGATTTACAGTAACAAGCATGTTGACATCTGTTCTGCCCTGATAACCTGCCGTATCCAGGATCTCATCGTAGTCCCATGAGTCATTACCGCCAATTAATACGGTAAACGGTTCTTCGGTAATGTTTTCAACAGCCGTAGTATCGTATGTCAGCTGAACTTTATGTTCAATTGTATAAATCTTCTTTGTTCTTGTTTTAAAGTCTTCAAAGTCATTGTTACCGGTAAGGATGGTTTCATATGATTCGTTCAGTAAAATGGCCTTTACATTTCCGTTATACAGATCTTCAACTGCTGTGTAGAGATCTTCATATTCCTTTGTTGGCACTTCATTACCATCTAACTCCTTGGTAATTACCTTTAATGAATAGCCCTGATATTCAGTATCAAGCTTCTGCTGAATGCCAATTTCAACCCCATTCAGATCACTTACATCATCCAGATTTGAATCTGCTAATGTATAGACACTGAAGTTCAGTGTTCCCTCTTCAGGCACATTCGTAAAGATTCTTTCAATTCGGCCCTGATATTCAGGTATCTTGATGATTCCCACTACCAGTGCTGCACATATGATTCCCTCAAACAGTATCTGCAATATCTTATTAAGGTTATTTACATTAGGCAAGAACGCAAAGATACTGAAAAAGACGTTTATTCCTATCAGTACATACATGGTTATATCAATGTATTTCTTTGGCAGTACGCCGATACCACTGACCAGTTTGAATACCATGTATGAGGCAACCATTGTTCCAATGGCCACCAGTACAGCTAAGATATACACGAAGATTGAAGGTTTTCCCCTTTTGTTCTTGTTTTTAGCCATATAAAAACTCCTTTATTTCATTGGTGATTATAACATGAATGTCAGATTTGATACAGAAAGCGGCCCAATCTGATGTTTCTTCAAATATGTCGTTTTGCTAACCCTTTTTTAGAACGTCATCAATAATCAAGCTTTAATACAATATGAATAGTAATAACAAGGATTGGGGGTTTAATATGCAGAAATACAATACATTTGCAGATTTATACGGCCCTGTCAAAACAAGTGGCGGTCTTATCAGAGGCTACAGTTATGATGGACTGTATTTTTCAAGAAAATAAAATATGCTGAAGCCAAGCGTTTTCACAGCCCTGAAGAAACAAGCTGGGAAGGAATCAGGGACTGCACCTCATACGTTTTCGTACCGCCACAGATAAATCCAGGCGGCATAGCCGATGACTTTTATGTACCTCACTTCTACAGTGTTGAAAATGAAAAGGAATGCCTTAACCTTAACGTATGGACACCATCGATGAATAAGGAAGAAAAACTGCCGGCTGTAGTTGGTGTATATGGCGCCAGCTTCGATACCGGAAGCGGCATAGAAATGAAAGCGTATGAAGGCAGCCGTCTGGCAAAGGATGGTAACCTGGTTTATGTTATCAGGATCATGTCCTCTACACGCATGTTCATTTTGTATGTTAATCCATTTTCCAGCTGATACTGTCTGATAACTTAAATTGCCGAAACTGGCAATACCAGCACATTATCTTTTATGCTATATGGACTTCCGGTAGTACATATGATTGCATCTGTTTTCCTTTGCAACGATGTATTATTCAACTTTTCAAAAGATGTAACATCATTGTAACTGTAATTTATTCCTGACTTACACTCAATAAGTGACAGTGTCCCATTATGAGGAATGACAAGATCTATCTCCTTCTGCTGATTATCACGGTAATAGTAGATAGGCTGATCTATTCCATTATTCATATAGCTTTTCCTGATCTCATTCGCTATATACGTTTCGACAAAACGACCTTTCATGAAACTTGCCTGAAGGGTTTTTTCATCCCTTATACCTGCCAGATAACACGCCATACCTGTATCAAAGAAATATAGTTTAGGACGTCTGACAATCATTTTTGAAACAGAATGCTCATTGTATGGCAGAGCAAGCCAGACGATACCAGTCTTTACCAAACTAGAGACCCATTCTTTTATAGTCGGTGAACTTACACCAACCTGTTTTGCGTAATTATCATATATAAGTTCCTGCCCTGTATTTGAGGCAAGAAGCATCATAAAATTCTCAAATTTCAGATAATCTTTAACAACAAGAACTTCAGTTAGATCTTTCTGTAAATATGTCTCTATATAGTTTGAAAAAAACTGCTGTAATGGCATTTCACTGTCGTCATACAACTGGGGCATCATGCCACGTAAAATATATGATAAGAGTTGCTTCTCATCAAGGGAAAAGTCATTTGCTCTTTTTACTGAGCCTAACTTATCTATCGTAAATGGTTCATCATCAAACCCCTGTATCTCTCTCATACTGAGTGGATTCATTTTCAGAATATTTACTCTTCCCGCAAGGGACTCCCTGGCATTATCCATAAGAGCTCTTGAACTGCTTCCTGACAGAATAAACATTCCATTTGCAGCCTTATTTCCTTTCTCCAGTCTGGTTTGGTTAACTATTTCTTCTATAGCCGGAAACAATTCCTTTGCCCTCTGACATTCATCGATGATTATTGGAGTATTATGTCCTCTTAAAAACCCTTCTGGATCATTTCTGGCATTCATCAATTCGATTCTATTGTCTAATGTGACATACTCATAGCCAAGTGGTTGAATATTATGATATAACTCCGTAGATTTTCCTACCTGACGAGGACCACTTATGATTGTCACAGGAAAATGCTTTATAGAATCTTTTATTTGCTCAGTAATAGTTCTTTTAATCATTATCATCATCCCATTTCCTGACTATATTATAACATCTTTTAGACTTTTTTAAAGTTGAACTTTATTTTTTCTAAAGTGCAACTTTATTTTTAACATTCCGTTTAAACAGATAATGAATGAAATTATCATTAAAAAAGGAAACAACATCAGTCATTTCCTATTTCAAACATGTCTCTTGGGAATATGCTTAATGATTCTGCACCTGTTTCTGTTATCAGGACCATGTCCTCTACACGCATGTACATTTCACCAGGGAACATCATCTTCGGTTCTGAACAGAATACCATGCCAGGTACAAACGGTTCATCCTCTGTATCCATCAGCATTGGGAATTCATGACAGTCAATGCCGATCTGATGTCCATTCATTCCCCTGTTCTGTTTTCTGAAGTATTCACCATAACCGTGCTCATTTACATAATCCGTTATGGTCTTATATGTTGAGTTAACGTTGGTCTTATAAGGAACAATGGTATTGATCATGTGCAGCTGGGCATCATTTAAAACCTTATATCCTTCCTTGATATATTCAGGTGCCTTGCCCCAATATAATGTTCTGCCCCAGTCTGAACAGTATCCATCCTTCATGAAGCCGATGTCAAAGGCAATGCCTGTTCCCGGAACCAATCTTGTGGTTCTTGGGAAATCATAGTTCTGTTCTGGTGTAAAGGTTCCTCTGGTCTTAAAGCCGATCGTTGGCGGGAATGAAAAGTCATCCATGCCCCTTTCCATGCCATAACGCATTAACATGTCTTCAGCTTCAGCCATTGTCATTCCTTCCTTAAAGTTATTGGCTACATACATTATTGCCTCATCGGTAAATCTGGCCAGCTTTCTTAGCTGAGCTATTTCATTTTCATCCTTTACCTTACGGATGTCCTTTAACAGATGTTCTGCATCTATGGTTTCTATTTCACTGTCGATTTCCTTCAAGGTATCCTTGAGCCACTGGTAACAGTCTGCCCCAATGCCTATTCTCTTACCCTTTACAAAGAATGACAGAGTATCTTCCATCTGGTCAAAATATGAAGTAATTACCTTACAGCCTGGGAAATCATCCTTGATTCTTGGAATGGCTACGATGATGCATTCATTGTCACTTGAAAGCCATAGTACGGCCTCAGGTAATATGTGTGAGCTCTGAGCTCCAGCGATGTTGTTCATGCAGCTGCGCTGCCAGAAATACTTCGTGCATTCACTTACATACTGTAAGTTTGCTCCTGTAGCAAACAATAAGCCATCTAATCCGGCGTTTTTCATTGCACTGATTATCTTTTCTCTTCTTACTGACATATTATCAACACCTCACTTTTTTCATATCATATCAACAAAAAAGTTGAATTTGTTACCATTTGACCAGTTATTTATACTTTGCTATAGTTAGTTTTGGATGTTTTACCATAGTAACATCCAGGGGAGGCAATATGAAAAAAATCTTAATAATTGCACTGACAGTATTCATGGCCATTTCACTTATCGGCTGTTCAAAAAAGTCTGAAGAAGCAGTATTTCCTCAGATGGGAACATTCTTCGACCAGAGTAAGCAGACCATGTTAACAATTGAAGAATCAGATGACATTAATAAACCATTCTGGAAAATCATAATCCTTGGCAGCACTTCATACGAAGGTTATGTAAATCTTCAGGAAAACAGTTTACTTGGCGAAGTGAACAATGAATCAGATGAAACTGAAAAGACAACAGTGACCATCGCTCAGGAAGATAAAAACGTTTATGTCGCAAAACTGGGCAATGGTGAAGAATACCATTTCATTTCCACAGATGATCTTAAGGTGATTGGAACAGTATCAGTAAACACTCAGGGAAATGGTCAGGTTACCTGTGCCATGTCTGGTGAAGAAGTTGTCTTCAGTGATGAAACACCGATTCAGTCATTCCAGGTCAATGTATTTGAGGCACAACATTATACCTTTGCCGCAAAGCCTGATGAAGGCTGGAAGTTCCAGCACTGGAAAGTAAACGGCGACTTATTCAGTCAGGAAGAACAGATCGAACTGTATGTTGATCATAACATCGAATTAGAAGCCGTATTTACAATGAACTAGTCTATTAACAAAGGGTGCCTGAGCACCCTTTGTTCTATTTGTAATACTTGTATAATTCATCCGGCTTTAAGATACCTTTATCAGTAACTACTCCTCTGATCAGACTTGCCGGAGTAATGTCAAAGGCCGGATATACTCCCTTTACCCCTTCTTCTACTATCTTGGTTCCCGTGAAGGATAATACCTGTTCAGGATCCCTCTGTTCTATTACGACATTTTCTGCACTTTCATACGCCAAACTTGGCTCACCTGTAACATAATATGGAACCCCATAGTATTTTGCCAGTAAGGCAATCTGATTGGTACCGATCTTGTTAATGACACTGCCATCCATGGTTATGACATCAGCTGCACTGGTAAATAAGTCCACATACATGTGCTCCAAGGCATAGGCGACCATGTTGTCGGTAATTACCGTTGTATCCAGACCCATTTCATTAGCTAAGGAGGCTGTTAATCTGGCACCCTGGAAATACGGTCTGGTTTCAGCGCATATGACCTTAACATTCTTGCCTGTCTCATTGATCTTCTTAAACAGCATCGCCAGTACTGTTTCCGCAAAGCACTGGGTCAGTATGACACCATCATCAGGTATCCTGTCAAATAAGTAAGAAGCAGTTCTTTCATATTTAAGGTAATTATTATTAATTCTGTTTACCGCATATTCTCTTAATTTCTCAACAACATCTTCGCCATTGTTCAATGCATCCATCGCAATACTGTAAGCTGTATCTGTTATCTGTTCCATGGCCTTTGAAGTGGTCACACGGGCATGTGAGAGCTCGTAGGCGGCCGTTTTAAGGAAAGAGGTAATATTATCCCTGTTTTCATTACACACCTCATATGCCGCTAATACCATCCCCATGGCGGCGGCGGTGTAAGGACCTGCACTTTGAGTAACCATGTCCTTAATGGCCTTAGCTACTTCCTTATAGCTCTTACAGATGACATATTCCGTTCTTATCGGAAATATTCTTCTGTCCAGTATTCTTACCTGCCCGTTTTCATACCAGGCAACGTTCTCATATCTTAATAAAAAGCCTACACCTTCATCTGCTCTGATCATTTCAGTTCTCCCAAAACTCTGTTGATTAATGAAGTTACCTCAGTACCCTTACGGTAACCGTTTCTGTTCTTTATGAATTCCTTAGCTAAGATGATGCAGCACTTTTCAGCCTTAAGTCTGGCTGGTTTATCAATGGTGGTAAGATCTTTTACCTGGGCATCTCCTACCGTTCTTCTGATCAGTTCCGTGCCACACATGCCAATTGAATCACTCATGATGTCATTAATGACAAACTGACAATAGCCTTCCGTTTCAGCCATCGGGTCAGTAACTTTTTCCTTTAACAGTTCCATGCTCTTAACCTGGAAGTCATCTATGACATTTTCAATTGTCTTACTTACCCAGTAGTCAAAATAGCTGTTCTTTGCCGTATATCTGTTTCGTACCAACGCAAAGATCAGATTGGCAATGACATTACCTACGTCATAGCCCGCCGGACCGTAGAAGGCAAACTCAGGATCAAGTATCCTGGTACTTCCTTCCTTAACAAATATTGACCCTGTGTGCAGGTCACCATGTAACAGGGACTGTGCCTTATTCTTAAATAAGTATTTAAGCTTGGCAACTTCCAGCTTCAGTTCCTTATCGCCGCATATTTCCCTTTCAATGTAGTCCTTTAATTCAGGAGTATAGTTATTAAACGGACAATGCCTGTCATACGGTTCTGAAAAGACCAATCTCTCCGTTATCCGGCATAACATCGGATTAATGAACTGCTTGACAGCTTCTTTCTTTTCCATTGGACTTAGAACATCATCAGTAGAAAGAATAAGGGTCTTTACCATGAAGTCCACTATATCCTTGCCAAAGGTTGAATAGGTATGCTGCTGCATTAAGCCATAGCGCATGTTTTCATAGTCCTTCAGGTCTTCCATGATGAACAGTCTGTTGGCCTGATCTAACAGATATACTTCCGGTACATAATTACCGGCCAGTTCCCTTTCCTTCAACAAGGCATTTGTTTCAATGCGGTTACGGTCAACCGTTAATGGGTTGCCGGATGTTCTGATTTTATCATCAGCGTATTTGACTATTACGCTTTTTCCTTTTTCATCCTGCACTCTGTAAACATAGTTAATGTTGCCATCACTTAGTTCACTTATCGTTAATTTTCCATCTGCCAATAGTCCGGTATTCTTTCTGACATACTCCAGTATTTCCTGTTCATTTAACTTATTCATGTTATTGTACCTTCTCTTATACATATTATAATTTGTTTTTTCTCAACTTACGCAAATAACGACGTTCAGACTTGTTTTTTTGTGCCTGAGTTTTGTGTTATATTATAGGTAAGAGGTAAAAACACAATGAAGAAAATAATAACAACACTGTTGGCGGTGCTGATGTTTTTTGCTTTCAGCGGATGTACGCCAGAAAAAGATAATGAACCTGAGCAGTCAGACTATATTCCTGCCGATTCACTAAGTTGTGACCCGGCAGAACTGAATATGGTAGTAAATGACAAAGTTGAATTAAAGGTAACGGTAAGTCCTGATTCTGCGACAGAGAAAGGTGTAACCTTTTCATCTACCAACACTTCCGTAGCCATGGTAAATGAAAACGGGCTGGTTGTAGCCATTGCGGAAGGTGTAGCCGACATAATGATCACGGCTAAAAATGAAACCATGGTCAATCTGCCGGTTCATGTAATAGTCAAGGCAAAGGAAAGCGACCCTGCTCCTGCCCCAACACCTGAACCTACACCAGAGCCAACCCCTGAACCGGAGCCGGAAACAGCCAAGGTAATTGCCGTATATACAAACGGTGTTGCCGAAGTTAACCCGGAATACTACCCTGTCATTACTCTTTATGACAATGGTGAGTTCTCCTTCTATGAAAACATGTATGAAGGCATGGTTACCTACTTAGGAACATACTCTGATGATGGCTATGAACTTACTCTGTACTGTGACTACATCAGATCACCGGGTGGCGATGCTTCACCGGCTGATCTTGGGGAACTGAAGTTCATGAAGATCGGCGACAAGTATCTGGAAATGCATTCAACTGCTTATCTTTCACAATATGATGACATCTTTACCAAGGATTATAAGGAGAAGGAATTGGCCTACTCTTACTTCATACCTATGGATGGTTCTGAAAACAACTTCTTAGTAAAGGTAGAGCTATATACCGACAAGAGTTTCATCCTGTATGAAAACTACTATGAAGGCTATGAGGTTGTAGAAGGCGTATATTACACCGATGACGGCTTAACCTACATCTTCAACCCAACCAAGCAAACTGACCGTACCGGTCATACTTACAAGCAATTCACAATGGTAGAAACCCAGGCAGGCTTTGAATTAATGACTGACTTGCACATGGTAAAGAAGGAAACATTCTTTACCAACTGGGAAAACCATTTAGCTGATTAACTGTATTCTTGAAAGGAGTGAAACATAATGGTAGATAAAACCACCTTTACGGTCAATGCCCAGAATCTAGCCATGCGCATTGGCCAGGCAGAAATGTACCTGAAGGAATTTGAAAAAGAGGTAGAAAGAGCCAATGGCGCTACCGGTATTTTCCGTTCCAAGGAAGATGCCCTGTCCAGAATAATGATCCTTAATGAATTTGCTCCCAATGATGCAAGAGTAAAGGACCTGTTTGAAAGAGCCAGAAAATGCATCATGGGCAGCAGCGGCAATTTCATTGACATTACCCATGACATGATCGTCTATCTGGAAAACGAAGAAAACATCAGAAAGCTGTATGCCGAGAAAAGTGAAAATGCCTGGAATAAACTGGTTGCCGAATATAAGGATAAGACCATTGAAAAGATCTACCCTGCCCCAGATGTAATGCACGTTTCCATAGAAGAATTAAGAGGGCAGTATGTAATACTTGATGAAGTCAGATACCCTGGAAATCAGTTCATGGGTGTAACTGGTGAATACATCTGGATGGGCAAGCGTTCCAGCGGCATGTATTTCATCCGGATAGATACTCGAAGATGGTTGGGACCGTATGAAGCCGTAAAACGCTACAGAAGACTTGTTGACAGTACCATGATGGAAGTCGACAAATGGACGATATTAGGTGAGATCACTGACCTTACCATGGAAATACCGGAACCTGGCGAAAAGAAAGTCGGGGCTCCTGTCTATGCCGTTGTCGTTGAACCGGTTGCGCTGTATGTTCCAGGACATGTAATAGGTTTGTATGACCCTGAAGCTGAAACCAGCGGCTACTTTGAAGGTGAAGATGAAGTAGCGGCCATCAAGGAAAGCTGGTACACCGAAAAGAGCGTGCCGGAAGATGTAACCCCGGCAAGACTGGTAGAAAAATTCCGACAGGCCATCAAGGAAAAGAACTATGCACTTTATGAAGACTGCATTCAGCCGGAAAGAAGACAGAATCCTACTCAGGAATCACTGTTACTGTATCACTGGGACTTACATCAGGAAAGATTCCATGGCGAATACGTCCATGCCAATGTTGTTCCTGATGCCACAACAATAACCGTGGTCAAGGGCTACAGTGATAACAGCGGTCTGGAATCATATTTCCTGTCCAGTGAAGAACAGAAGAAGATTTCCGACAGATATGGTGAAAAAGTTGAATATGCCTCCGTACAGACCATTGCCTTTGATAAAAACGGCAAACAGCTGGGCAGTCCGGTAAGAAGAAATCTGATCAGGACTAACGGCGGCAGATGGTACATAAGAGATTACGAAATCAGATTCTGATGACAGAAACGGAGAATGAATTATGAGCGAATACGATTTTACAAATGGTGAAGAGGTAGGTTCAGGCAATCCCAATTTATGGGGAAACATTGACGAAGCACAAATACAGAATGAATTAACCGGACTTATTTCACGGTTAAATGAAACTTCAACTTACCTTCAGAAGTTCGTCTATTATAACGACTATGAAAAAATGAATAAACTTTACCAGAACACCTGGAATAACGATCTGAACCCGGGTGGCTGGTTACAGTCATTCTATAATTCCAATAAGGCAGACATGGGAAAATATGCGGCCGGCAATTCCCGCCCTTCATATTACTTTGACATGTCTGATGCCGATCAGAAGGCTTTCGATACAGCCGCAAAGTACTACGCTGACATATCACACATCGTACCGGCTGCCGAAGCTATCAGAGTTGCGATGATGCAGCTGCCGCTTCTTGACGGCTTCATGTTCCAGCGTTTTGTTCTGAACTTTACGGAAGCCGGTTTCATGGAAGATCTGTACCATAAGATCAACAGTGACATCAAGGAAGTCTCTGAGCTTATCAACAGCAGCTGGACCTATTTCGAATCCAGAGCTGACAATTCTAAGAGATTCTATGAAAACAATAAGCGTGACATGGCCAAGGATGCCTTAAACAGAGGCTACCGCCAGGCCAGAATCAAGGACCATCAGTTCAATCTGGAAGTTACAAAGGCCAGAGACAGCTTTACTGCCAGATCAGACGGTACTTACTCAGTTAATCCATCTGTTCTTGCTCAAATGAAGGTTTTAGACAAGTATACTGAACAGGTTGCTTATACCAACAACATTGAAGAAGGCATGGATAAGACCATTGAACCGTTAAGAAACGTAAAGAGTACACTTCTGCCATTGGCAGATAAGAACTGTCATGACAAACAGTGCCTTGCCTTGGTAAGTGCTCTGTATACCCTTTGTGATCGGGTAATGGAATTTGCCCTCGACAGTAAGAATGTATACAAGCGTTTCAAGGACCGTGATGATGAATCACCATACATTTTCATGAGGCCATTACCGGTTTTCTCTTCAATGTCAGCGAAATATAGTCTTGCCCCGATCTCAAATGATCCTTGGCATGACGGTACCCGCTATTACTCTCTTTACATCAACGCAGCTGATTCATTGACTCAGCATTGCCGGGAGTTTGTTCAGCGAGAACATCCTGAACTAAAGTAAAAAAATCATTAACAAGAATTGACAAATATCTATTAAAGAAGCAAAACCCTCTATCAGATTTAAGTGAAACCTGGTAGAGGGTTCAATATTATATATGGCAAGTTATCCAGATCAAGGTATCCGTATACCCAAGTTTTCCATCAGCAATTCCCAGAAACAAATCACTTAATTCATTCTGTTCATATTCAAGTTCAATCCCATTTAAAGCAAGGAACACTAACATGACATGAGCACCGATTCTTTTATTGCCATCCATAAATGCATGATTACTTGCAAGGTCAAATCCGAGTCTTGCTGCCTTCTGATATATTGACGGGAATAATTCCTGACCATCAAATGTCTGAAATGGAGCTGCCAGGGCAGACTCAAGCATTCCCTCATCATTAATGCCATAACTTCCACCTGTTTCATCAATTAACTGCTTATGCAAGAATATAACCTGATCTTTAGAAAGAATTATCATTTAGCAAGTTCCTCATAAGCTTTACGATTCTTCTTGATAAGTCTTTCAGAAATGTTCTTCAGATCTTCATTTGAAGCCATCTGCATTTCTTCTGTTTCTTCAAAATTAATAATTAGATAGCGAGGCTTATTGTTTTTAATTATGATTGCTGATCCGGCATGATCCACCATCCTGGCAACCTTAGAAAAATTCTGATTTGCTTCGGTCATCGAGATAATATTACGTGTATCAACTAGCATGGAAGCACCTCCTTATGACTTAATTATAACAAAATATAGGATATATTCAACCTATTATCTTGGTTGTATTGTTTTTAATAATTGTTTAAGCAACAGCAACCTTTTAGTTATTAATGTTATTTAGTGCTTAACAGTTCCATTAATTCTTCCTTGCTTAAGCTTGAAATGTTAACGGTATCGCTGTTCAGTAATGTCTCAGCCAGTTCCTGCTTCTTATCCTGAAGTTCTACGATCTTTTCTTCAATTGTGTCTTCAGCGATGATCTTATAAACAGATACTACTTTCTCCTGACCGATTCTGTGTGCTCTGTCAGTTGCCTGATTCTGAGCTGCCACATTCCACCATGGGTCATAGTGAATAACGATGTCAGCCCCAGTCAGATTCAAGCCCGTGCCCCCTGCCTTTAAGGAAATAAGGAATACCGGTACATCATTAGCGTTGAACATGTTTACTAACTGTAATCTGTCTTCCTTTTTGGTCTGACCGGTGATCTTGTAATAATCAATGCCGTTACTGCTTAATTCATTCTCAATTATTTCCAGCATGCTGGTAAACTGTGAGAACAGCAGTATCTTATGGCCTTCCGCAATGGCATTTCTGATAAGTTCCATGCAGGCTTCCCGCTTGGCACTTTCCCCATCATAATCCTCAAATACCAGTGAAGGTTCACAACAGATCTGTCTGATCTTCATTAATTCAGCCAGAATGGCGATCTTGGATTGATTGAATGCCTCATTACTGGTCTTTTCGATCTTCTTGGTCATCTTAACGACCTGGCTGTCATAGAGCTTCTGTTGCTTGTTTTCAAACTTTACCTTGATGATTTCTTCCATCTTTTCCGGCAAGTCAGTTAATACATCCATCTTCTTTCTTCTTAAGATGAATGGGGCAATCATCTGCTTCAGTCTTTCCGCTGCCCTTTCATCATTGTCCTTGGCGATCCTTACTTCATAGTTTCTTCTGAAAGTATCATAGTTATAGAGGAATCCAGGCATCAGATAGTCAAAGATGCTCCATAGCTCACTGAGGTTGTTTTCAATTGGCGTACCCGTAAGCACAAAGCGATGATTTGCCTTTATTACCTTACAGGCCTTGGCATTAGCCGTGGTATGAGTCTTAATGTATTGAGCTTCATCAAGTATCTGATAGGCAAACTGCTTATCTTCATACATTGATATGTCACGTTTTAACAAGTCGTAGGAAGTAATCAGAACGTCAAACTTATACCATTCGTGCAGAATGTTCTTTCTTTCACTTTGTGTTCCAGCGACTGCCTTTACAATCATTTCTGGAGCAAACTTATTAAATTCACTTACCCAGTTATATACCAGTGAACTTGGACATATGACAAGTGAGGTACCGCTACCACCCTTTTCCTTATGGTCAAGTAATACCGATATCATCTGTACGGTTTTACCCAGACCCATTTCATCGGCTAAAATGCCGCCGAAGTTAAAGTGTTCCAATGTCTTTAACCACTTGAAGCCATCCTTCTGATAACCTCTCATGACTTCATTAAGGCTTTCAGGCACTTCAAAGTCAGATTCCTTAATGGTCTTGAAATCTCTTATGAGCCGCTTGTACTGGCTGTCACGGTTATCATACAGATGATCGTTTTCTTCCAGTAGCTTATCAAGATAAAGTGAACGGTAAGCCGGTATGTTCATCTTGCCCTTAACAAAGTCCTTTAAGGAAACATTTAATGAAGAAAGTAAGGCTTCCAGTTCCTCAATGGTTTCATTATCCGTGCGAATGAAACTGCCGTCCTTCAGCTTGTGATATTTCTTTTTCTGACGGTAACTGCTGATGATCTGGGCAAGTTCCTCTAAGGAAATGTCATCTGTCTTTACATCAAGTTCCAAAAGATTATTATCGAGTCTTACCCCGACACTGACCTTTGGATTACGCTTTACCTTTAATCTGTCAAAGGCATCCGTTGAATGGACGGTACCGTATTTCATCAAATCTGGAATCACACTTTCCAGGATTTCATATATCGTATCATCGTCACCCACTACTACTAATAGGCCATTATCATCATGGTAATGGAAACACCTTCTTAATATTTCAACAACCTGGCTTTCCGTTATTTCATCCCTGACCTCAAGTTTCATGTCAATGGTTACCAGATTATGCTTACTCAAGCCATAGGTAACTTCCGGCAGGCAGGTTATTACCCCTTCTCTGACGTCAAAGTAAAAGTTAAATTCCGGCTTAGGTGGAATGTACCTGCTGACAAGGTCTCTGTTATTTTCAAATATCTCGATCTTGTCCTTTAAAACCGGTAATACATGGTGATAGAATCTGGCTAAGTTCTTCTTACCAATGCGGTAATCAACTTCGTTAGTACGAGAACCTCTGGTCAAGCTGGCTACGATGTTACTGTATTCATCATTTACTCTGTAAAGATGCTTATCATCTATGAAATAACTGTACTTGCCACCCTTAAACAGCTTAGGCACCTGCCCATGGATCCTTACCCCATCGAATTCCCTGTTTCTTAATACCTCATCAATTGACAAAGATATTTCAGGCTTTCCTTCTCTTAAGGTGATCATGTTTTTGCCATTACCCTGATAAGTCTTGTCATTTACCTCAATGGTTTCATTTTCAGCCAGATCATAGAATTCATCCAGCCTTGTGCCATACAGGGTAATGTCCTTACTGACATCCAATAACTTTGATTCACCGTTACTGCGGTAATCCATGTTTCTGATCGCATCTCTGGTCTTTTCATCAGTTACGGTCTTTTCTATGAAGTCATAGTATTTCCTACTGTCTTCATCAAACTTCTGTTTGGCAAAGTGCAGCTTGCTCTTACTGCCTAAGGCATACTCACTTTCATTTTCCACACTGTCGACCAGTTCAGAAAGCTTCTTAACCACAAACAGCTTTTCACAGCCTATTTTAAAGCCCAGATTCAATACCCCATAGCCATCATATTCCAGCTTTGGCACTAACCTGACATTATCTTCACTTTTAACTGCTTCATTTTTCTCAGGCAATACATTAAATGAATCCAGAAACCTCATGCCGTTAAGGTCAGTAGAATCACCTGGGTTATGCTCCAGGATGTAATTCTTCAAGGCCAGTAAAAGAGCCACCTCATGTTCACAAGGTGTTATTCTTCTTTCCGCCCAGCCATAGGAATAGGTATAACTGTTACAGCCTCTGTGATAACAGGTTCTGGTAACGATCTCATCATGATTAATAATTATTTCCGTATCCGGATAATAGCCATTCATCGCCATGGTTGCCTTAAGGCACTGACCATCAGAATAATTGAAGAAGCCCTGAGAGACCTCAACATTGTATCTGTCACTGTCTAAAAGCTTCTGAGCCTTTGAAAGATTTCCCTCCGTTATTCTTAACTCAGAAGTCAGCTTTTCAAGATCATAGTAGTAACCCTGATCACTGAATAAGCCCTTAAATGGGAAAACTCTTCTGTTCTTATCGCCGTTTTCCAGTCTGTATTGTGCTTCATATTCCAGTAATACAGCCACTTCATGCTTACAGTAGTTACCGTCTAAGGAAAACGGACAGTCGCAATCCATTGATTTAATTGAACCGTTATTACCTAATAAGATCCTGACCTTGTAAACCATGTCACCTTTGACATCAGCTCTGATTTCAGTATCATTAATTATCTTGAAATTCTCAACATAGCCACGATTAAAGTAAGTCTGCCCTCTTTGCAGAATCGTATTATAGAATTTGCCTCTCCAACTAAGTATCTTTAACATTCAGTCAACCTCATTCAGTTTATGGTAACCAGTTTTCATTTAATTAGTAATCAAAAACATTCATTATTATCACAGGACCTTTTATTAATCATACTATCTTTCTGGTATTTTCAAGTCATCAAAGCTTATCTTTTTCAGAATATTTGCGGGATAACTTTCTTTTAAAAAACCTGTATAGTAAAGTGGGTAGGTTTTAAACAGTTCTCCATTCCCTATGTTTGTATCTGCTATTTTGATTGCGGAATGTTTTCCGTATTTTTGCGGATGCTGCAAAACATATTTCATACTTGTAGCTTTCCCGTTCGATGACTTACACTCAATAATTGTTATCTCACCATCAATATCAGCTACAAAATCAAGTTCAGGTGCCCCACTGGAGCCACGATAATAATATAATTTACGATTATTATCATATAATGCTAATGCAACAACGTTCTCTGCAATAGCACCTTTGTATGCCCCGATGTCACCGTTAAGTATCTTTGCAGCGGCATCATTTCCCAATTGAGATACAAGTAATCCCGTATCAGCGTAATATGCTTTATATTCCTTACTGATTTTATTAGCTTCCAAAGGAGATGACAGTTCCCTTAAATTGTAGGCTTTTACGACAAGGCCAAGATCTGCAAGATACTGCAAAGCATCTGCCTTATCATCTGAATGAGCTTTATTGTCAACGTTACTGTACTGAAACTTCTTATATTCTTTTGACAATTGTGCAGGCAGAGAATCAAGACAGGCTTCTGCTCTTAATTTTAAAACTTCATTAGCATTCTCGTTACCATTTGAATCAATATATCTGCCTAAGTCATCCCTAATTGAATCTAATATTCTTTTCTGTATGCTTCTTACAGCGTTAATGTCATGGTGCTGCATAAACTCATTTACTGCTTCAGGCATTCCACCAACAACAAGATATTCAAAGTAAAGGTCTCTCATCCTCTCATGTATTGCTGCATCAATTACTTTTGATTCATTTATACACTGCTGGACGTATTCAATGATATTCTGTGGCATGCCATAATTATTAAGAAATTCTCTGAATGTCAGCGGGAACATTGTCATATGTTCTTCATAGCCAACAGGTATCCCCCTCTGATACGGCTTTCTGAAACCCTTGACACCAAGGAAGCTTCCCGTGGCAATGACATCATACCTTCCATCTAAATCCCAGTATTTTAAAGAACTGCGAGCATTAGGACAGTCCTGAATCTCATCCATAATGACCAGTGTTTCTGACGGAACAAATGTTGCATCAAATAACAGAGCAGTAATTCTGCTGACCATTCTATTAACATCAAAATCACCTTCAAATACAGTATGGAGGCTCTTATTGGACCTGAAATCCATGTACACAACATTCCTGTAATTTTCGTGTCCAAACTGTCTGACAATGTAGGTCTTTCCAACCTGGCGAAGCCCGGACAAAATTAACGGATGGTGATTATTTCTCAATTTCCAATCTACTAATTGCTTCATTATATCTCTCGCCAACATAAGATCACACTCCTACACTATTATTCTACACTAGTTTGTATTTTTTTAAAGGGTAAAACATGTGCACTTTGTATTTTTTTAAAGGGTTAATTATGTTTGTTTTGTGTTTTTTTAAACGTTTAACATAAAAACCGGGAATTATCCCGGCTTCCAATACTTTAAATAATCCCCAAGCCCAACCCTCATCATAAGTCAATGCCCGGTATTAACAATACTCTGTAACAGTGCATTTGTGCCCGATTTGAGCAATACACTAAAATTATTTAAAAGAATCTGCTCTGCAATTCTGATCCCCTTAAGTGTGAACTCATTCATTCTCAGTCACAGAGATCGCATTCGCCCTTAGACTACACGCTTGCTTGTTATTTTAATTCAATTGTCCAGTTAGCTTCCTGGATCTTATTGTCCAGTTCACGTAACTGCTTGCTCATCCTGTCGATGTCCTTCTGGAAGGATTCAACATTGATGGTTGGTAAAACCTTGATTTCGGTTCTGGTTGCTCTTGATGTATTGGAACTTGCTTCATTGACTACGTTTCTGTAAGTAGCTATTTTCTGCTTTAATACATCTCTTTGTGCAATTAACTCTGTCAAAGTCTTGCCTTCAACTGTTTCAACACTGTTGGTAAGGTTGATTCTGACGATCAACTTTTCCATTTCTTCTAATGACTTGTTGAATTCCTTAAACAAATCACCTGGCTTTTCGTTAGGATTTTCACCTTCCTGCACAAGTGCGTTGCTGGTTAAACGGTATTCAAGCTGATTGATCTGTCTTTTCAGATCTGCTCTGGCTTGTAATGCTTCTGCTAATTTCATTATCCTACTGCCCCCTCCATGTCAATTTTCAATAACTGATTTAACTCAACGGCATATTCTACCGGTAATTCCTTGGTAAATGGTTCCAAGAAGCCCATGATGATCATCTGAGTGGCCTGCTGTTCAGTCAAGCCTCTGCTCATCAGATAGAACAGTTCCTCATCAGAGATCTTTGAAACGGTAGCTTCATGCTCCAGGGTACAGTTGTCATTCTGTACGGTGTTATAAGGAATTGTATCACTGTTGGACTGTTCATCAAGAATCAAGGTATCACATTCAATCTTGGTTCTGGCATTATCTGCCTTAGGTCCAATGTACATCCAGTCTCTGAAGTTGGCGTATCCGCCATTTCTGGCAATGGACTTGGAAATGATTGAACTTGAAGTATTAGGTGCCAGGTGAATCATCTTAGCCCCGGTATCCTGGATCTGGGTCTTATTGGCTACCGCAATGGTAATGGTCATGCCCTTGGCGCCTTCTTCTGCTAAGATGCAGGCCGGATACTTCATGGTGACATGAGAACCGATGTTGCCATCAACCCATTCCATCAAGCCGTTTCTTTCGACCTTTGATCTCTTGGTAGTAAGATTCAATACATTGGTTGACCAGTTCTGTACGGTTGAATAACGGCACTTTGCGTCTTCCTTGACGTATATCTCAACTACTGCGGCATGCAGTGAGTCCTTCTGATAAATTGGTGCGGTACAGCCTTCTACATAGTGTAAGTTAGCCCCTTTATCAACGATGATGATGGTTCTTTCAAACTGGCCCATCTGTTCACTGTTGATACGGAAGTATGACTGTAAAGGCTTATCAAGTGTTACTCCAGGAGGAACATAAATGAATGAACCGCCGGAGAATACAGCACTGTTTAAGGCCGCAAACTTGTTATCGGTATAAGGAACGATCTTGCCTAAGTATTCCTTAACGAGTTCAGGGCAGTACTTGATGGCACTGTCCGTATCTAAGAAGATGACACCCTTATCCTGTACTTCCTGTAACATGTTATGGTAAACAGCTTCTGATTCATACTGGGTGGTTACACCGGCCAAAAACTTCTGTTCACTTTCCGGTATGCCCAGCTTGTCAAAGGTATTCTTGATCGTTTCCGGTACTTCTTCCCAATCTGATGCCTTGTTCTCTGAAGACTTGATGAAGTATGTATAATCTTCAAAGTTCAGATCACTCAGATCAGGACCCCAGGTTGGCATTGGCATTCTTTCAAAGGCTTCAAAGGCCTTAAGTCTGTATTCCAATACCCAATCCGGTTCACCCTTCTTTTTGGAAATGGTAATTACCGTATCTCTGGTTAAACCCTTACCGGTGGTAAAGATCGTTGTATTCTCATCATAAAAGCCATACTGATAATCATCCTGAGACTGGAAGATCTGCTCATTTTTCTTATTTTCTGCCATCTTCTGCCTCACTTTCATTGATCAGCTGTTCAAGACCATGCCAGCCGATCGTAGCGCACTTGATGCGGTTTGCCTGCTTACTGACACCCTGTAAGGCAATGGCTTCTTCAAGCATTTCCTCATCATATGCTTCGCCATTGATCATGGCATAGTATTCATTAATGATTTTTCTGGCTTCCTCAATGCTTTTACCCTTTACCAGATCAGCCATGATGCTGGTAGAAGCGGTTGAAATGGTACAGGCCTTACCGTCAAAGTTGACATCTTCAATGATGCCGTTATTGATCTTTGCCTGAACATGAATGTCATCGATGCATGACTCTGAAGCCATGTGGGTCATTCTATAAGCTGGATCATTCAACAGCTTATGATGACGTGGATATTCGTAATGATCCATGATGATCTGTCTTAAGACCATTGGATCCTTCATTAAATCTGACATAAACTACAAGCCCCCTTTAAAAGAAAATTCCAATGCAGTTTTCAATCGTGCAGGTTCTTACTGCCTCAACCAGGGCATCTACATCTTCCTTTGTGTTATAGAAATACATGGAACAGCGAATCGTATCATCCGTTCCTAAGAATTCAACCAGGATCTTCGCACAGTGGTTGCCGCTTCTTACCGCAACACCCTGTGAACTCAAATATCCGGCGGCATCCTGCGAGAAGATGTCCTTGACATTGAATGTAACAATGCCGGTATCCCCGTCAGGATTATAAAGTATGACATTATCCAGCTTGCTTAATTCATTAACCAGATATGTTCTTAATTCCTTTTCATGAGCGGCAATGTTTTCCATTCCCACCTTCATTAAATATTCAATAGCAGCCTTCATGCCAATGATGCCTTCAATGTTCTGAGTGCCGGCTTCAAACTTGTAAGGTACTTCCTTGAGAATCACTTCCCCACAGCTGTTGAACCTGGCATTTGCCCCACCGCCTAATAATAATGGTTCAGTTTCCTGTAACAGTTCATATTTGCCATACATGACACCCATGCCACTAGGCCCGCACATCTTATGAGCCGAGAAAGTCAGGAAATCGCAATCCAGGTCCTTAACATCAGTTACATTGTGCGGGACACTCTGGGCGCCATCGATCATTACCTTTGCCCCATATTCATGAGCAATGGCACATATTTCCTTAACCGGTGCCTTATAGCCTAAGACATTGCCGACAGCCGCAAAGGCCACAAACTTAACCTTCTCGTGCATTGCACTTCTGAAGTTTTCAACAGTCAGTCTGCCGTTCTCACTTAACGGGATGTATTCAATTACAACCCCGATCTCTTCAGCCAGTCTGAACCATGGCAAGACATTAGAAGCATGTTCAGCATCGGTAATGAGTATTACGTCACCCTTCTTAAGATGAGTTCTTACATAGCCATAGGCAACCTGATTAATGCCGAATGTCGTACCTGAGGTAAAGGCAACTTCTCTTCTGTCACAGTTAATGAACTTCGCTACAACATCTCTGGTCTGCTCATAAAGCTTGTCAACCTTCATTGACAGTTCATAATCACCTCTGTGGGCATTGGCAGTTATTTCTTCATAGAAATAGTTGACCGCATCGATTACGCATTGCGGCTTTAAGGTCGTTGCCCCATTATCAAGGTAACTTAAAGGATGACCACTCATGGTTTTACCGTTAAGCATCGGGAAGTCTTTTCTGATTTCCGCTACATTGAACATCCTTCACTCACCTTCATCTCTATTTCTTCTTTCAGTCTGTTTTCAAGTTCCTCATCATTTATGACCTGAGTAATAGGCAACAGGTAACCAATGACAATCAGCTTCAGTGCTTCACCATAGGTCAAGCCTCTTGACTGCAGGTAATACAGCTGGTCATTGTCAGGCTGACCTAATGAAGCAGCGTGAGAAGCTGCGACATCATTGTCATAAATGTAAAGGATCGGTAATATCTTACCTACTGCACTCTTGTCATAGGTAAGTAAGCGGCTGGTCTGATGGGTGCTTGAACCATGGGCACCCTTGACGATGGTATTCTTTACCACTAAGTCACATAGGCCATGAGCCAGTACTACCCCATAGTTATTAACGTGGGCTTCAGTATTACCAACCTCATGAACACAGTTCTGGTTGAACTTTACCTTGCCGGCAGTTAATGAAGCAGTCTGAACCTGTAAGAAGGCTCCCTGCTCCTTGAGGTTGTATTCTGAATTTACAACCGTATTAAAACCGTTTAACTCAGCATGAGCTATAACGCTCTTACTGTAGCCAAACAGGTCATATTTCTCATTTATTTCCAGTTCCTCATTATTGTGATTGATTACCAGTAAGGTGAAATCGGCACTGTCTTCAACCTTTACATTAAGATTGAAAGTTGCCTTATTACTGCCTTCAATTGTAAAGATGACGGCACTCTTAGAGTGTGAAGCTATCTTTAAACTGTATTCAGTAACCTTATCCTTATCGGTATTAATGATGAACTGCTCAGAAGAATTAACAACAACTTCCATCATTCAGCCTTACCCCTCTGATTGGCGGCACAGCTGCCTAAGGAAATGGCTCTCTTAACTACTTCTTCCTGTTCAACAACAAGGTTCTGTTCCTTGATCAGCCATTCATAGCCTTCAGCATCGATCTTCTTGGCTAACTCATGGTCACCGCTCTTAACGATCTTACCGTTGACTAGGACATGAGCATGAGTAGGCTTGATCAGTTCATAGAATCTTTCATAGTGTGATACGATGATCATACCCATGTTATTTTCTCTGTATAATTCATTGACGTTATCAGCTACGATCTTCAAGGCATCTACGTCCAAGCCTGAGTCCAACTCATCAAGCATGGCCAAAGATGGCTTTAAGAGCTTCATCTGAATGATCTCATTACGCTTCTTTTCACCGCCTGAGAAACCTTCGTTTAAGAAACGGTGAGCCATGTCACTCTTCATGCCAACTTCTTCAATTGTCTTATCCAGCAAACGGATGAACTGGAATAACTTGATTGGTTCATCTCTGTGCGCATTTACAGCAGCCTTTAAGAAGTCACTGTTGGTAACACCCGGTACTTCCTGCGGATTCTGCATCGCAATGAAAAGTCCGGCCTTACTGCGCTGATCAACGCTCATTTCCAGAACATTCTGATCACCAAAATAAATTGATCCTTCGGTTACCGTATATTTCGGATGTCCCATGATGGTCATTAACAAGGTACTCTTGCCATTGCCGTTAGGACCCATTAAAGCATGTATTTCACCCGGATTGACAACCAGGTCAACGCCTTTCAATATTTCCTTATTTTCAACACTTACATGTAAGTTTTCAATCTTCAATGTTGGCATACTAAAAACAACTCCTTCAATTCGCTTGTATTATAGCACATCTTTTTTTAATTGACTCTTTTTATGATTATTCTGTATAACACATAAATGTCTAATAACTTTTCATACATATTAGATATAATATTTAGAATTGCATCTTGCCTTCAAACATACTATAATAATATGGATTTTCGCTAAGGAGGAACTACTTATGGCTAAGTTTTTGAAAGAAAACTGGTTTGTTGCCATTGTTGCTGTATTCTTTATCGGTGTAGCAATCTTTTTTACTTATGACCAGAACAAAGATAAACTGCCTGGCAAGTCCGTTGGAGGCAAGCAGGTAGTATTCAGTGTTGATGACACAAACTATACCGCTGATGATTTATATGACAGATTATCAAGCGACTATTACGAAAGCAGAGTATTCCTGTCATTCCAGAAGGCCTTGCTTGATGAAGCAACCAAGAATGACAAGGATATTGAAACAAACGTTAAAACTCAGTATCAGCAGACATTACAGTACTATCAGAATCAGTACGGTTATGATGAAGAATATCTGAATCAGATCGCCAGATACTACTATGGATACGACACATTCTATGACTACATGCTGTATTCAAACAAGTCAATGTCAGTCTTCAAGGATTACATCAAGACAAACATCGCTGACTTATTAACAGATGAAAAGAAAGCTGAATTAAATCCTAGAATCGTAAGTTACGTTGTAATCGCCATGGATGATCCGGCTAACCCAACTGCTGAAGAAAGTTCAAAGTTAAAGGCTGCTCAGGATGCCTGGGCTTCAGACACATACACAGCTGAAAACTTCGGTGACTTCGCAGCTGCTTATTCACAGGATGGCAACGCTGCCAACAAGGGTGTCTTCGGTTACATCGATACCAAGACAACAGGAATTGATGAAACATTCTTAAATACAGCCTTAAGCTTAAAGGATGGCGAAGTAAGTGAATGGGTTTACTCAGAACAGTTCGGTTACTTCTTAATCAAGTGTGATACTTCCGATACAGCTGCCTTACTTGAAGAAGATGATTTCGTAAGTGAAGTTCTCAACATGAACGAAGGCTTACAGAACAAGGTAATGTGGCAGAAGGCCGAAGAATTAGGCGTAAGTTATGGTGATGAAGAAGTTGAAAAAATCATCAAGGATCACATGAACGTAAACGAAAGCGAGGGCAATTAATTATGAAGAAATTAGTTAAGATCGCATTATTAAGTTTAGTAACTGTCGCATTATTAGCCGGATGCACTGACGCAACCGCTACAGTATCTGATAAGAACAAGACCATCATCAAAGTTGGAAACACAACCGTTACCAAGGGTGACATCTACAACGAAATGATGAAGGACGATGCCGGTAACACTATTGTTAACCTGGCAATGAAGCAGATTGCCAACGATGAAATTGAAACAACAGCTGACATCCAGAGTGAAGCTCAGAAGATCTATGATGACTACAAGGCTCAGATTGAAGCCACAGGCGTTGACTTTGAGGAAGGCTTAAAGACATATGGCTATACTTCACCAGAAGACTTCATGGACTACTGTGTATCAACAGTTAAGTCTCAGAAGCTGATCGACAAGTACATTGAAGACAACTTTGACAAGCTCGTTGATGAATACAGACCTGTAAAGGCCAAGATGATCTATCTTGACGGTACATCAGGAATTGAAGCAGCTGCTGAAAAAGGCAAGCAGGCCATCGAAGAAATCAAAGCCGGCAAGAGCTTTGAAGAAGTTGCTGAACAGTACAGTGACAGAAAGACCTCTGCTGAAGAAACATTATATCTGCTGGCTAATAATTCAACTCTTGACTATAACGTCTTACAGTTCTTATCAACCAGCACAACACCAACATTATCTGATCTGATTCAGGCTAACTCAGGAAATGCCTACTACATCGTTCAGATCACTAACACAAACATTCAGCAGATGAGAGATGACTTCATCTCTGAATTAAAGGACCAGGAAAAGACCAGCGAAACAGTTTACTACAACTATTTCAAGGATCACAAGTTCACGGTATATGACATTGATGTATACAATACCATCAAGGAAAACTACCCTACTTACCTGGTACAGGACGTTAAGGACTAATCAACACATTAAGCCATGTTCAATTAAGATCATGGCTTTTTTATATCATTTAACTGATGTTATAATGTTAGTGCGAAAGGAAAAATGACATGGCTTACTTCATTCTACTGGTATTAGTGCTATTGTTTGCGTATTATCTCCATAGGGAGAATAATACTCTTTCAGTGACCCGTTATCCAATCATTAATGAAAAGATAAGTGAAGATCTGAAGATCGTTCAGATATCTGATTTTCATAATACCAGAAATGAAAACATCAGAAGTCAGCTCATTGACCAGATAATTAGTGAAGACCCGGATGTCATCGTCATTACCGGAGATCTGTTTGATTCACGTCAGTTAGACAGGCAATCCGTTGCCATGTTCCTTAATGCCATTCATGATGTTGCCCCAATGTATTTCATTACCGGTAACCATGAAGAAAGACTTTTAAGCGATAATGAAGATGTCTTAAGCTTATTGCAGCACTATGACATTACCATACTGAACGGTAACTCCATCAGACTGGAAGAAAACAACATCATCATTACCGGCATCTGTGATCCAAGAAGAAGCGGTAAGTCCAGAGGTGAATTACCGGAAAACTACATGAAAGGCTCATTGGAATACTTACCGGTTTATGCCGGCTACTATAACATTCTCTTATCACACCGCCCTGAATACTTTGAATTATATTGCGATACAGACTTTGATCTGGTACTTACCGGACATGCTCATGGCGGACAGTTCATATTGCCTCTGATTGGCGGTTTATATGCCCCTAATCAGGGAATCTTACCAAAGTACTACGCAGGTATCCACGAACAAAACAATACCTCGGAAATCATTTCCCGAGGCATTGGCGGTTTACAGTTTCCATTCAGGATCAATAATAAACCTGAACTGGTAGTAGTTGAATTAGAATCCCCTGTCGAATAGGTAGATGCCATAATATGACATCCAGATCATGAAGCTATAGAATACTACTATGAATGTAATGACAGCGATCTGCAATCTCTTATGCCGGGTTATCATGCCGACAAATTCTCTTACAGCCGCATTAGGCCAGAAGTACCACTTGGTTTTCGCACCTATTCCTTCGGCCTTTAAGCCATTCTCCACGGCAAACATACCACTTCTTAATACATGATAGTTATTAGTCGCATAAGCGGCTTTTTCATTTGGATCAATGCCGTCAATTATTTCCTTTGAGAAACGCATGTTTTCGGCCGTAGTTGTTGATCTTTCTTCCAATAGAATTCTGTCTTCACTAATGCCTTGCTGCATCAGGTAGTTCTTCATGCACTGACTTTCCGAAATGATTTCATCACTGCCCTGGCCTCCAGATGGAATGAAGTTTATGAGCTTACCGCTCTTTCTTTCCTGATATCTGGCGAACTCTATTGCCCTGTCTATTCTGCTTCTTAACAAAGGTGTTGGAGTACCGTCTTTTCTCATGCCGCAGCCTAATATTATGATAAAGCCCTTATCAGCCTCCGGGATGTGGTGAGAAACAATGATGTTAGTGATTATTGAACCCAGTAACATGCATACGAAATAAACATAGATGGCATATAAGACATTGTAAATAAGTTCTGAGATGAATACTTCAAACTGACTTCCGCTTGTATAGTAAGTTAACCACCACAGAAAGACAAATCCACCGACGATCATGAAACTCAGTATTAAGCCCAGCAGATTTACAAATCTGTACCCTTCCTTACGTATCAGCTGAATGTTGCTGACTGCCAGCAAAATGGAGAATATCAGTAGGAAAGGCGCAACTATCCAGGAGAAATTTGTCATGGAATAAGCTATTGCACCAAAGATGCTGACTAAGTTCATTGCCTCAGGATCATTATTCATTCCAATCAGAATAAGCGCATTGGCAATACTGTTGATTAAGGCAAATATGCCAAAGCCAATGTACATGATCGTATTATGGGTATAGGGATTATAGTTTATCTGCTTCTTAGCCATGACCATCAATATGATCCAGACTGATATCAGATAATATTCAAAGAGATAACCGGCAACGTAAACCTTGTTATCTTTCAGGCACAGTAAAACGGCCAGTTCCGCAATCAGCAACAGAACTGTTGCGATTATAAGGCCTTTAACTGTTGGTTTTTCATTGCTGGTAAAAAACTTCATAACAAACTCCCAAAACTATTATATTACATAACCCCTGCCCTTAGCCAAAAGAAAACGTCTGAATTAACAGACGTTCATTACTATCTTTCTTCTCTGAAGTAGGAAATGCCAAGAGATTGCGGTGCCTGGTTTTCCCTCTTTTTCTTTGAACTTACCAATACCAGTACAATGATGGTTACGATGTAAGGTATCATCTTGTAAAGGTTCTGCATGTATGTTGTTCTGCTGACATTGAACAGTTTCATCAAGGCGTTGTTGATGCCGGCAGGAATGTACAGGTAGATCCAGTAACAGAAGCCAAACAGGTAAGCTCCCCAGGTTGCGTTCTTTGGTTTCCAGCTTGTAAAGATAACTAAGGCAACAGCTAACCAGCCCAATGCTTCAATGCCACTGTCGTTAGACCAGGTACCCTTGACGTAGTCCATTACATAGTACAGGCCGCCAAGACCGCTGATGGCAGCGCCAAGACAGCTGGCTGCATATTTGTATTTTGTAACATTGATGCCGGCTGCATCTGCCGTAGCAGGATTTTCACCGACACTTCTCAAGTTCAGACCTGTTCTGGTCTTATTGAAGAAGTACTGCATTGCAAATGCCATTATTAAGACCACATAGGTCAGCCAGCCGTACTTAAACAATAACTGTGAAACAATACCCAGGTTACTGGAAATAAACGGCATGGTGGCCTTAAAAGCCTTAGAAGTGGATGCTACACTGATCTGGCCTACACCGCCAGATAACTTAACCAATGAACCGCCAAAGAAATTGGCGATACCATTACCGAAGATGGTTAAAGTCAGACCGGTAACGTTCTGATTAGCTCTCAGGGTAATGGTTAAGAAGCCATACAATAAGCCGGCTAAGCCGCTTACGACCAGACAGCTTATGAGTGAGATAAGTACACAGACAATTGGTACAGGATTTGGTGTGCTTCTTTCATAGAAGAAGGCACCGGCTAATGAAGCAATACCACCCAGCATCATGATGCCAGGAGTACCAAGGTTCAAGCCTCCTGCTTTTTCATTCAGAGTTTCACCGATACAACCGAACATGATTACGGTACCAAAAGTAATGGCAGCGGTAATCCAGGCGATAATTACATCAAGTGTCATACTAGTGTTCCTCCTTGTGTCTGAAGACTATTTCATAATTTGTAAAGAACTCACTTGCCAGGATACAGAACAGTAAGATACCGGTTATGATCTTTGAAGCGTACTCATTTAAGTTGAAGTCACTGGCGATCTGAATGGCACCCTTATCCAGGAATACGATCAGGAATGAATAGATAACCATGATGATCGGGTTCAGCTTTGCCAGCCAGGTAACTATGATGGCGGTAAAACCACGGCCGCCAGAAGTCTTTGTTGAAATGGTATGTGAGATACCGGCAACTTCAGTAAAACCTGCCAGACCACAGATTGCACCGCTTATCAGCATGGTTCTGATAATGACGCCAGGTACATTGATACCGGTATATCTGGCTGTATTTTCACTTTCACCGGTTACGGCTACTTCATAGCCATGCTTTGAATAACGCAAGTAAACAAAGACAAATATGGTTACTGCCGCAACGATGATAATGTTAAGAATATACTGCTGACCAAAAACAGATGGGAACCAGCCGGCCTGAGTGTTCGGATTAATGACACCGACACTGTGAGACTGTTTCTTATCCCATACGTCTACGAAGAATTCAACCAACTGAATGCCAACGTAGTTCATCATCAAGGTGAACAAAGTTTCGTTTGTATTGTATTTTGCCTTGAATAAAGCTGGTAAGAAGCCCCATAGGGCACCTGCTAAAGCACTTAATACCATTGAACAGATAAGTATTACTGCAGAAGGCAGTTTGTCACCAAAGTAGATCATCATGGCTGCGGTAGCCAAGCCGCCTACCAGAATCTGACCTTCAGCACCGGTGTTCCAGAATTTTAATTTGAAAGCCGGGGTCAGGGCAACGGCAATGCTTAACAGTAATGCCGTATCTCTGATGGTGATCCAGATTCTTCTTGTTGTACTGAATGCTCCTCTGAACATTGATTCATATACCTTTATAGGATTCAGCTTGGTAATTAAGTTAATGAATAATGCTGAAATGATCAGAGCAATGATGATCGCAATTACCTTGATCAGGATCTGCTGCCACAGAGGACGGTCATCTTTTTTTCTGATTCTGATGAATGGTTGTTTGTTTTCCATGCTATTCACCTTCCTTCAGATGAGTCATTAATAATCCGACTTCTTCCTTATTGGCTGTTCTGCCATCCAGGATGCCGTTTACCTTGCCGTTACACAGAACCATGATACGGTCACTTAAAGCTAATAATACGTCAAGGTCTTCACCAACGTATACTACTGCTACGCCACGCTTTTTCTGTTCGTTTAACAGATTGTAAATGGCATATGAGGTATTGATGTCCAAACCTCTTACGGCATAGGCAGTCATTAATACAGTAGGCTTGTTATTGATTTCTCTTCCTACTAATACCTTCTGTACGTTACCGCCGGAAAGCTTTCTTAACGGATATTCCAGATCAGGTGTCTGAACGTCAAGTTCTTCCTTGATCTTAACGGCAGTCTGATGAGGCTGTTCACGATGCAGGAATGGACCAGGTCCCTTTCTGTAACGCTTTAACATGACGTTATCAGTCATGCCCATGTTACCAACTAAGCCCATGCCTAATCTGTCTTCCGGTACAAAGGCCAAGTGCAGGCCATGCTCAATGATTTCCTGAGTACTTAAACCAACTAATTCATGAACACCATGAGCTGTTGAATAATAAACTACAGATGAACCAGGTTCGCATTTCTGTAAGCCCATGATGGCTTCCAATAGTTCCTTCTGACCTGAACCGGAAATGCCGGCGATGCCCAGTACTTCCCCACTGTACAGGTTAAAGGTAACATCATCAACAACTCTCTTGTTCTCGTTATTGATGACTGTAAGATTCTTTACTTCAAGTCTCAGATTCTTTTCTTCAACCAGGTCTCTTTTAATATCCAGAGTGATCTTTTCGCCAACCATCATTTCCGTCAGCTGCTGAGGATTGGTTTCGGCGGTATTGACGGTACCAATGTACTGGCCCTTTCTTAAGATGGTAACTCTGTCAGAAATCTCCATTACTTCATTTAACTTATGAGTAATGATGACGATGGCCTTGCCATCATCTCTCATGTTACGCAGAATGTTAAACAGTCTGGCTGTTTCCTGTGGGGTTAATACAGCGGTTGGCTCATCCAGAATCAGGATGTCGGCGCCTCTGTATAAAACCTTGATGATTTCCAGGGTCTGTTTCTGAGAGACAGTCATGTCATAGACCTTCATGTCCAGATCCATTTCAAAGCCGTACTTTGAACAGATCTCAGAAACCTTTTCCCTGGCCATTGATAAATCTTTTTTCCCTTCAGCCTTTAAACCTAAGACGATGTTTTCTAAAGCAGAAAAAACATCTATCAATTTATAGTGCTGATGAATCATGCCGATTCCCAAGGCATAGGCATCCTTAGGATCCTTAATTGAAACCAGATTACCGTTAACGTAGATCTCACCGCTGTCAGGATAGTAAATGCCAGCCAACATGTTCATGATGGTTGTTTTACCGCTGCCATTTTCTCCCAGTAAGGCGAGAACTTCGTGTTTTCTGATATCAAAGGATACGTTCTCATTTGCCACTACCGGGCCAAATGATTTGGTGATGTTTGTTAATTGAACTGCACAATTGTTATCCATGTCATCAAACCTTTCTATGTCTATAGGTGAGGAAGAAAAATCTCCCTCACCTATCTAATACATTCAAATACTAATAAATAATTACTGAATTATTTTTCGAAGATGCCATCGATGATTACGCTGAATGATGGAGCACTTCTGAATTCTGATTCATGGAAGTAGCCATCGAAGATAGCGTTCTTGTCTTCTGCATCATCTGTATCAAAGTCGCCAGTTAAGTCGATCTTTAATTCTGATAAATGTTCACCGTTTAATGTCCAGTTGTTTGTATCGAATACATGTAATTCACCAGACTTGATAGCTGCGATAGCCTTGTCAACAGCTTCCTGTGTGCCAGGAGCACAGTTAGGACCTAAAGCAGTGATTGCAACAGCACCTGTCTTATAGCCTTCAGCCCAGTCAGTAGCAACAGGTTCGCCCTTGATTACCTGACCGAATGCATATGTGTAGTAAACACCCCAGTTATTTGTTGCAGAAGTTAAAGCAGCATTTGGAGCAGCTTCTAACATGTCAATGTTATAACCAACTGAGTAAGCAACTGTACCGTTAGCTAATGCTGCTTCAACTGCAGCAGGAGCACCTGTAGAGTCTGCATGCTGGCCAATGATGACACAGTGGTCTGCCATTAATGTGTTAGCTGTTTCGCCTTCAGCAACTAAGTTAAACCAAGAGTTAGTATAGATAACTTCCATGGTAACATTTTCGAATACTGACTTAACGCCTAAGAAGAATGCTGTGAAACCAGAAACTACTTCTGCGTATGGATAAGCACCAACATATCCGATTAATACCTTGCCGTCCTTGTAGCTTTCTGCAGGGATCTGACCGTTAGCTTCTAATTCAGCTAACTTCATACCAGCAACGATACCTGAAACATAACGTGATTCATAAACGTTTGTGAATGCGTTTGCGAAGTTTGTTAAGCCGCTTAATGCTGCTGTATCACCTGTAGCTGCAACGAACTGAACTTCTGGATATTCGCTGGCTGCCTGCTGCATGAACTGCTGATGACCGTAGCTGTTAGAGAAGATTGCTGTACAACCCTGTTCAACCAAGTCAACTGCTGCATCATAACAAGCCTGTGTTTCACCGATTGTGTACTTCCAGATGATCTGGCTGTCATCTAAGCCATTAGCCTTCTGAGCTTCCTGAATGCCTACCATATGAGCATATGTATAACCTTCGTTTTCGTCACCAACTAAGATGATACCGATTTTGGTCTGCTTTTCAGGCTCGCCACCCTCACTTGGCTTCTGTTCAGAAGAACATCCGGTTAAACAACCGAGAACTAAAAATAAAGCCATTACCAGAGAAAGAATTTTTTTCATTTTTTTACCTCCCATTTCTCTCGCTTCTTATAATTAAAGGTCAAGCACCTTAATTACCTAAAATAAAGAATTGAATTCGGTCGTAGCCCATCCTACTCACAGAATTCAATTCCGTTTTTAACACTCATAGATTTTACGCGTGCCAAAGACTCTACACGTACGCCCTGGCTTCTGATTAATTCGCCACCTGGCTGGTAGGCCTTCTCAATTACGATAGCGCAGCCTACCAATTCGCCTCCTGCCTGAGAAACAATTGACATTAAAGCCTTTAATGCCTCTCCATTTGCCAGGAAGTCATCAACGATGAGAACCTTGTCATTCTTGCCAATGTACTTCTTAGAGACAGAGATGACGAAGTCAGTGCCTCTGGTGTATGAGTGTAATGATGCATGATAGGCATCGTCACTCATGTTCTTGGCATGCCCTTTTTTGGCAAAAACTACCGGACAGTCATTAAAAAATTGTGAAGTAACGCAGCCGATAGCAATGCCAGATGCTTCCACTGTCAGTATTTTTGTAACTTCACAATCACTAAATCTGTTTTTGAATTCCTGTCCAACCTCCTTCATGAAAGCGATATCGATCTGATGATTAAGAAAACTGTCAACTTTGAGAATATCATCCCCTAAGACACGACCTTCAGAAATAATACGCTTTTCCAAGAAGTTCATGGGCAGCTACCTCCAAAAAAATATGCTTTAAATATACCCCAATCAAACCATTATTTCAATATCAAAAATTGCAATTTCTCATTGAAAGCGCTTTACGTAAGATGGATAATATTTAGTATAAATAAGGAGATTAATTCATATGTGTATATTCTGCGACATTATCGATGGAAAGATCCCATCTAAGAAAATTTATGAAGATGAAAAGTGCATTGCAATTTTAGACATCGCCCAGTTAACAAAAGGCCATTGTCTGGTAATTCCAAAGCAGCATTTTGACAATATCGTCGATGTTGACGAGGAAACCTTAGCCCATATCATCAAGGTCACAAAGAGACTTGCCACCAGCAACATGAAGAAACTGAATGCTCCAGGCTGTCACATTCTCAATAACTGTAACCCTGTTGCCCAGCAGTCAGTCATGCATGTTCATTTCCACATCATTCCAAGATACAGTGAAAATGACGGTGTCTCAATGGACTTCGATCCTCAGCATGAAGAATACGATCTTGACGAGATCCAGAAGATATTAGCCTAAAAGGAAAAAGACCTTGCAAGGTCTTTTTTACTGCTGTGGTGTTTCTTCGGCAGGCTGCTCAGGTACCGGTTCAGGGTTTTCCTCAGGAACCGGTTCAACACTGGTAATGTTGATGTTGCTTCTGTGGGCAACGATGTTAACTTCCTTTTCAGCCTCTTCCGGTTCATTATTGTAGTAATTAACTACCGTTTCAACTTCTTCTACCTTTTCCTTTACTCTTTCACCATTGATGTTAAGAATGCCATAAGTAGTAGATACAGCTGACTTATAGGCTGTAAGTGAATCAGTTACGTTAAGATTTACCGTACCGCTGATTTCGGTAACATTCAGCTTATTGAAAGTTACTTCATCAACTGTCATGTTCCCTTCATTGGTATTGAAGATGATGTTTTCTATTTCAGAATTCTTTATTTCAATGCCGCTGGTGATTGATGAAACATTCAGTCTTTCCAGGGTAACGTTACTTACATCGGTCGTTCCGCTGATCGTATCATAGGAAATGTCTGGCAAGCAGTCAGTTGGAATGTAAACGGTAATGGTGTCGATCTTACGGCTGCTCTGGAAAAACAGGTTATCCAGATTTTCAACTCTTTCCCTCATGTTCAAGCTGACTACCCCATTACCATTATTATATGTATTGATGTTATCAGTTTTCTGGAAATAATTGATTCTGATCTTGTCCCCTTCACTTTCCTTAATGATCAGCTTGTGGTTTACGCTCTTAAGATCAAGAGTGTCAACTTCTAATGGATCTATTTCCTGATAGACTTCCATGTAGGTTGCGGAAATGCGGGCATTAGGAACATAGTAAACACTATAAAGAACCCATATACCAACTATGGCAACGGTTAGTAAAAGTATCAGAAAAATAGGCAGTTTTCCTCTAGTGTTCATATTTTCCCCTTCAAGCAAATTATAGCATAATAGCCCTAAATA